>NZ_JAEPRP010000063.1:3342-37402 GCF_016652895.1 Ensifer sp. SSB1 | reverse complement strand
GGCTCGCCAAGGAAACGATTGCCTTTGCCAAGGAAAAGGCCGGCGACGACATCGTCGACGAAGTGGTCGCCTCGGTTCCGGGTCTCAGCCAGTTCGTCTGATCCGCACATAGGTTTTCCGTAGTGCCCAACCCACCGGTTTGCCGCCGGTGGGTTTTTCTTTGCGCTCCGCCTCTGCAGGCGGCCATCACCTCCGCTGCATTTTGGTTCGCAGCGCCCGTTCGAGCGTCGGCGCAAGCACGATGCAGAGGAGGGCGCTGCCGCCGATGAAGGCTGCCCCCGAAGTCCAGCCGTAGAGCTCGATCGCCGTTCCGACTGCGACCGGCCCGATGAGCTGCCCCAGGTTGCTGCCCTGCATCAGTAGACCCATCGCCATCGGCGCCAGCGCCGGGCGCGGTGAAAGAATCGGCACCGACGAAATCAGCGTCGCCGGAATGAGGCCGCCGATCGTAGAAAACAGGATGCAAAGCCAAAGGACCAGATCTCCGCCGGACTGGCTCAGGAAGATCCACAGGCCGAACACGCCCGTCAGCAAGGCGGCGCTCGCGACCAGCCGGCCTCGGGAAAAGCCACGGGTGAGAAGATGACCGGCGGCCAGATTGCCGATGACGTTCACCAGCGTGATGACGGCGCTCAAGAGGCCAACGGTACCAAGCGAGACGTGCAGGCGTTCGATCAACAGGATCGGCAGAAAACTCGAAAGCGTAAAGCTCATCAGACTGTAGAGCGAAAACAGCACGAAAAGCAGCATCGGGCCGTGGCTCGTGAGCGTCTCGGCCGCATCACTACGGAAAGTGGTGTCGCCGCCGGATGTTGCCGGAGATGGTGACACCGCCAGGAAGACTAAAGCGAGGCTCGCCAGCGTGAGCAAGCCATTACTCCACCAGATCGCTTGCCAATCGGCAAAGACCGGACCGGTCAGCATGGCGATCGCCATGCCCGCGGGCATGAAGCAGCTCCAGAGTGCAAAGACGAGGTCGCGTCGATCCGTTGTCACCAGGCGCATGAGAATAGCCGGGCCGGCAACGACGACCAGCAGGAAGCCGAAACCTTCGACGATGCGTGACAGAAGAAGCAGCGTGAACGCCGGGCTGGCTGCTCCCGCGAAGGAGGCGAGCGCCAGCAGGGCCATGCCGATTGCGAGCAGACGCCGGTCCCCGGCTGCCGCGACGAAGGCACCCGCCGCCATGCCGCCGATGACGCCGACGACGGCGAAGACTGAGGTGATCCAGCCGAGGGCGGAGAGATCGAGACCGAGGTCGGACTGCAGCATGGGTCCGGCAATCAGCCCCTTGCCGACCTGCATGGCTGCGACCACGCCGGCGGTGACAACCGTCATCACACCCGGCCAATCGGTTCTTTCTCGAAGGAAGGTCGCTGCCGTGGCCATCAGGCGATCTCCGCTACGCGCGCACGGCCGGCGACCAGCGCCGCTGCGAGTTCTGCGACGTGGCGTCCCTGGAAACGAGCGCCTTCCAGTTCATTGGCGCTCGGTCGTCGGTCACCACCATTGCCGTCGTCGGCGAGGGTCGAGGCGCCATAGGGCGATCCGCCGGTGATTTCGTCCATGCGCATCTGACCCTTGAAGCTGTAGGGCAGGCCAGCGATCACCATGCCGAGATGGAGAAGCACGGTATGGGTGGCGAGGATCGTCGATTCCTGGCCGCCATGCTGGCTTCCCGTCGAGGTGAAGACGCTGCCGATACGGCCGACCAAGGCGTCCCGCGCCCAGATGCCGCCTGCCTGATCGAGGAAGTTTTTCATCTGCGCCGCCATGTTGCCGAAGCGTGTCGGCGTGCCGATGATGATCGCGTCATAGTCCGGCAGCTCCGCGACGGTCGCAATCGGTGCGTCCTGGTCGCGCTTGTACCCCGCCTTGATGGCAACGGCCTCCGGCACGATTTCGGGAACCCGCTTCAGCGCGACCGTGGCGCCGGCGGCGCGTGCGCCCTCGGCAACGGCCGTCGCCATCGTCTCGATATGACCATAGGATGAGTAGTAGAGGACGAGTATCTTGACCATCGCGCTTTCCTTCCTGCCGAGCACTTGCTGTTCGGAAGAGAAAATGGGTGCTTTCCGTGATCTGATAAAGTGAGATAAAATTCATCAAACTGATCTATAGAATCGATCATGCTGGATGCCCTGACGCTCGATCAGATGCGGACCTTCGTTACCGTCGCCGAAAGTGGGAGTTTCCGCGCGGGCGCTGCCCGCCTTTCCCGGGTGCAATCGGCGGTCAGTCATGCCATCGCCAATCTGGAGAGCGAACTTGGCGTTGCGCTCTTCGACCGCTCGGGCCATCGGCCGGTGCTGACGCCGGAAGGGCAAGCGCTGCTTGCCAATGCCCGCGACATCTTGCTCAGGGTAGACGCCATGCGGGCCCGAGCACGCGGGCTTGGCGAGGGGATCGAACTGGAGCTTTCGCTGATCGTCGACACGCTCTTTCCGATCGAGACGATCGGGCTGGCCCTGAACGAAATGCGGACGATCTACCCCACTGTTTCGATCCGGCTTGCGGTTTCGCCGCTCGGCGGACCGCTGGACGGACTCGTCGAACGCCGCTTCACCCTCGGCATCATGGTCGGCGAAGACTTCCGCGATCCGGCGATCGCCCGTCAGGCACTCGCGACGGTTCAGCTCGTTGCGGTCGTCGCGGCGCATCACCCCCTGGGGCTTGCCCGCGATGGCGCACTCGAAAACGCCGAGCTCGCCGACCACCTGCAGATTGTCCAGTCCGATCCCTCGCAGCGCACGGTAGGACGGGATTTCGGCGTGCTCTCGCCGCAGACCTGCCGCGTCAGCAGTCAGGACACCAAACATGCGATGATCCGGGCAGGCCTCGGCTGGGGCCGGCTGCCGCTCTGGCAGGTACAGCGGGATCTCGATGAAGGCCGGCTCGTACGCATGCCGACGGCAGCCCTTGGCCGCAACAGCCAGGTCGGCGCTGAGTGCTATCTCACTCACCGGATCGATGAGCCGCTCGGACCTGCTGCGCGGGTTTTCGGGGAGGCACTTGCCCGGCTCTGTGCCGCGGGCTAGCGCCGACCGGCAATCGCGAAGGCTAGGGTGAAGATCACGAGCACGGCGCCGACGCCGAGAGGGCCGGCGACCGGATCGACGAAGTTCATCAGTGCGCCGGTGGCGCCGGAACCGGCAGCACTTCCGGCCGCATAGGCGAGCGAGAACGCGGCGCTGCCGGCAACCAGCATGCTGCCACGATACTCTTCGCCGAGCATGGTGAGCGCTGCCGTATAGAGCGCGAAGCTCGCCGCGCCGATAAAGGCGAAGCTCAGTAGCAGGGCGATATCGGAAGACAGGAACGGCACTAGCAAATAGCCGGTGGCGGCGACGGCGGCGGCCGAAATCGCCACCCGGCGGCGCGGCAGGCGGTCGAGCAACACACCGATGAACGGCTGCGCGAGTGCCGTCGGTATAGCCAGCGCCGTGACGCTGAGCGCGGCAAAGGCCTGGCTGTGGCCCGTCTTGACGAAATAGACAGGCATGGCCGAGATCGCCGCGATATCGGCAAAACCGAACATCAGCACCATGAGGATCAGGATTGGCGCCTTCTTGAAAAAGGCAAAGAGGTCACGCGTCGAGGTGGGTTCCGGCCGGGTGCGGGCGCCCATGGTCAGAAGCCCGGTGAGGAACGCGACCAGCGCGATGTAGATCGCCAGGAGGGCAAAGCCGAGACCGCCGCTGGTGCCGAGCAACGGGATCGCCAGCGGTCCGGCGGCAAAGCCGCCACACATGCCGGCGCCGTAAAGCCCGGAAACACGACCGCGCAGCCGGTCCGGACAGGCGGTGTTCAGCCAGGCTTCACCGAGCATGAAGACCATGCTGACGAAGAAGCCGAGGGCAAAGCGGGCGATAAACCAGATGACGAGTTCCGACGTCGAGGCCAGCGTCGCGAGACAGATGGAGCAGCCAATCAGGCTGGCGATGATCAGCTTGTCAGCGGAGGCGAGCCGGGTCAGCCGGCCGAGAATGAGGGTCGCAACGCCGAGACCGGCGGCAAAGCCCATGGCATTGAGGCCGATCATGCCGGCAGAAACGCCGCGGCTTTCCAGCGAAAGCGAGATCAGCGGGTAGGTGAGCCCCTGCGCCACCGAGAAGGCGGTGACGCCCAGAACGACGGCGATGATCGCCGGCCAGTCGGGCGCGAAATCGCTTGGCTGTGCCTCATGCAACGACATCGCCCCTCCCTCTGATCGGTGTCCTTGAGGCGATGTCCATAGCCTATCCGCCGCCGGCAGGGAATTGGCCGGCGGCGAAATGACGGAGCGGGATGAGGAAAAGTGTGCGCGGTTTTCCGCCCGCATCCCGCTCCAATCCAAGAGCGGGATGAGGAAAAGTGCGCGCGGTTTTCCGCCCGCATCCCGCTCCAACCTGAGATCAAGCAGCCTTGTCCCAGACGGGAGCAAGGCCTTCCGGGTTGACGATGCGGCCGTCGGCGCGGGCAAGGGCGTGGATCTCGGCCATTTCGCCGTCGCCGAGCGCGAAGTCGAAGATCGCGAAGTTTTCTTTCAGGCGATCGACCGTCGCGGTCTTCGAAAGCGTGATCACGTCCTTCTGCTGCACCAGCCAGCGAAGCGCAACTTGCGCGGCCGTCTTGCCGTGGCGGGCGCCGATCTCCTTCAAGAGCGGATCGTTCGGCACTTTGCCGTTCGCCATTGCGTAGTAGGCGGTGATCGACATGCCATACTTGCGCGCCGTTCCAAGCACCTTTGTCTGGTCGAGATAGGGGTGGTACTCGACCTGGTTGGTGGCGATCGGTGCATCGCTCAGCTTCACCGCCTCTTCCATCTGCTCCGTGTTGAAGTTGCTGACGCCGATATGGCGGACTTTTCCGGCCTTGTGCACTTCGTTGAGGGCGCCGATGCGCTCGGCCATCGGCACGTCGCTGCCGCCCGGCCAATGCAGGAGAAGCAGATCGACATGGTCTGTCTTCAGCTTTTTCAGGCTCTCGTCGACCGAGGCGAGGAAGTCGCGATGCGCATATTTGTCGACCCAGACCTTGGTGGTGAGGAAGATGTCGGCGCGCGAGACGCCGGAATTGTGGATCGCTTCGCCGACCTCGGCCTCGTTGCCGTAGATCTGTGCGGTATCGATATGGTGGAAGCCGAGTTTGAGCGCTTCCGGCAGCACCCGCAGCACGTCTGCGCCTGGCATGCGGAAGGTGCCGAAGCCGAGCGCCGGAATGTTGGCGCCGTTGGAATTGACGGAATGCATGATGTGTAACTCCTTGTGCATGACCTGCTGAACGTGACGAGCGCCCGGCCATGGGGCCGGGCGAAAAAGGAACGATCTATAGGTGGTCCTCAGGGACGGCGGTTCAAGCCGGTTGGTAGGCCGCGCCGGCCCGCCGATCAAGTGCGCCGCTCAGAACTGTAAGCAGCAGGGCGGCAGCGACGAGCAGGGCGCCGATAACGGGTGTCATGCCGAGGCCGAGCGGCGAGGCGACGATCACGCCGCCGAGCCAGGCGCCGACGGCAATGCCGAGGTTGAAGGCTGCGATGTTGAGCGCCGAGGCGACATCGACGGCGCCCGGACGGTGCTGTTTGGCAAGCTGCACGACATAGAGTTGCAGGCCAGGGACATTGGCGAAAGACAGGAAGCCCAACGCCGCAAGTGTCGCCAGCGTCAGCACTGGCGAGGGAGCGGTGAAGGTGAAAAGGACCAGCACGGCTGCCTGCGCCAGGAACAGGCCGATCAGCGCCTTTACCGGGTCGCGGTTGGCGATCTTGCCGCCGGCAATGTTACCGATGGCAATGGCGATGCCATAGAGCACCAGGATCAGGCTGACGGCGCCTTCCGAAAAGCCGGTGATGTCCTGCAGGATCGGCGCCAGGAAGGTGAAGGCGACGAAGGTGCCGCCGTAACCGAGCGCGGTCATGGCAAAGACGATCAGCAGGCGGCCGGAACCGAGCACGCGGACCTGATCGATGAGCTTGGCCGGCGGCGCCTTGGAGAGCGTGTTCGGCAGCAGGGCAACGATCGCGGCGAGCGCGACGACGCCGAGACCGGTCACGGCCCAGAAGGTGGCACGCCAGCCGAAGGTCTGGCCGATCCAGGTGCCGAGCGGCACGCCGGTAACGATCGCGACAGTGAGGCCCATGAACATCATGGCGATCGCGGAGGCGCGGCGGTCTTCCGGAACGAGGTCGGCGGCGATGGTAGAGCCGACTGAGAAGAATACGCCATGGGCAAAGGCGGAAATGACACGGGCGACGAGCAGCGGTTCATAGCTTGGCGAGAGTGCCGCAGCAGCATTGCCGACGATGAACAGGGCCATCAGGCCGATGAGGAGCGGCTTGCGCTCGATCCGGCCGGTGAGCGCAGTCAGCACCGGCGCGCCAAAGGTGACACCGAGCGCATAGACGCTGACGATCAGGCCCGCGAGCGGCAGGGTGACGTTAAGGTCGGTAGCGACCGTTGGCAGCAGGCCGACGATCACGAATTCCGTTGTTCCGATCGCATAGGCCGCGATCGTCAGGGCGAGGATGGCAATGGGCACGACGAGACCTTTCCCACCCGGCTGGGAGGGCCGGGCGTGGTTGTTGTTGAAGTCGGGCGGAATATGAGCCTGTGCACTCCTCGTGATAATACGCATAATCGGACAAGTGACTGTGAATTGGCTTCAAAGGTGAAAGATGGATAACCGGGCGGGTGAGATGGAGGTCTTCGTTGCGGTTTCGGAGACGCGCAGTTTCTCGGCGGCCGCGCGGCGGCTGACGCTTTCGCCTTCGGCCGTCAGCAAGCTGGTGACACGTATCGAGGATCGGCTCGGCACCCGTCTTCTCGTGCGCTCGACCCGGACCCTGCAACTGACGCCGGAGGGGGAGGTCTACCTCCAGCGGGCGCAACGGATATTGTCGGACATCGCCGAGACCGAACAACTGGTCGCCGCCGGCGGCCGCATGACGCCACGCGGGCTGTTGCGGGTGAATGCGGCGGTCGGCTTCGGTGAGCGCTACATCATGCCGCTCGCGCCGGAATTTCTGGCTCGCTATCCGGAGGTGCAGCTCGATCTGACGCTGACCGACAGCATGATCGACGTCGTTGGCGAGCGCGCAGACGTGGCGATCCGCACCGGACCGTTGCGTGATTCATCCTTGAAGGCGCGCAAGCTCATGGACAGCCGGCCGGTGGTGATCGCATCGCCCGACTATCTGGAAAAACATGGGATCCCGCAAACGCCTGACGATCTCGACGGCCACAATTGCATCCGCTTCAACTTCCGCCGCAGCGTCGACGAATGGGCGTTCCGCATGCCCGGGCAGCCGGCCGCGGAACTTCGCTCGGTCTTCGGCAACATGCAGGTATCGAGCGGTTCGATCGTCCGCCAGCTTTGTCTTGCCGGCATGGGCATTGGCCGCATCGGCCGTTTCCACGTTGAGCCGGATTTCGAAGCGGGCAAGCTCGTGCCGTTGCTGGAAGACTATCAATCGGGCGAGATCGAGACGGTTTATGCCGTCTACGCCGGCCATGAGCATCTCGCCGCCCGTATCCGTGCCTTCATCGATTTCCTGGTCGACCGCATGTAACGGCGACAGGTCCGGATGCGCTACGCCTTCACCGCGACGATGAGAATTCGGGGAAAATGCAACAGCACCTTGCCGTCGCTCATGGCAGGATAGGCAGCGCGGATCCGGTCCGTATAGGCGGCAACAAAGGCGTCGCGCCTGTCTTCCGGCACGGCGTCGAGATAGGGGCGCAGGCCCGTGCCTTTCACCCACTCGACAATCGCTTCGGCATTGGCCAGCCGATGGTGGTAGATCGTGTGCCAGACCTCGATGCTCGCCGCCTGCGGCGCCAGGCATTCGACATAGGTCGCCGGCCCCGGCATCGGATTGCGGCGGATGGTCTTGCCGGCGAAGACCTCGGCGAAGGCAGGGCTGCGGGCGGTCTCCTCCATCAGCAGGTGGCTCGGCTCGGCGAGATTGTCCGGCATCTGGACCGCGAGCGTGCCACCCGATGCAAGGGCGTTCATCAGCCTTTCGAAGATCGTGAGATGGTTCGGAAGCCATTGGAAGACGGCATTGCCGTAAAACAGCGATGCACCGGCGGGTGGGGTCCAGCTTGCAAGATCCGCCCGTTCGAAGGTGATGCCGGGCAGCCGCTTGGCCGCCGCAACGAGCATGTTCTCGTCGCTGTCGAGGCCGGACAGCGTCGCTTCGGGAAACCGGTCGCGAATGAGTTCGGTGGAATTGCCGGGCCCGCAGCCGAGATCGAAGGCTGGTCCCTCGGGCAACTCAGGGACTTGGGCGAGAAGATCTCTGGCTGGTCGGGTGCGTTCGTCTTCGAACTTCAGATATTGCGCAGGCGACCAGACCATTGGGGAATCCTTCAGATGCCGAATTGCAGGCTTTCGAGCGAGGGCAGGATCAGCGCCGGCCCGTGATCGAGATATTCGTCCGGCATGTCCGCCCGGTTGATCCAGACGGTACGGAAACCGAACTTCGTCGCCCCGGCAATATCCCAGCGGTTCGACGACTGGAACGAGACTGCGTGCGGGTAGAGCCGGTAGCTGGTGGTAACGAGATCGTAGACCGCGGGCGCTGTCTTGAACGCCTTCACCGCGTCGACCGAAAAGACGTCGTCGATGACAATGTCGAGCGCGGCGTTGCGCACCGCGGATGCGAGCATAGCCGGCGAGCCGTTGGAAAGGATGGCGATCCGCGCGCCGCGCTCCTTCAGCCCCTTCAGGACCGCCGGCACTTCCGGATAGCAATCGAGCGTCCAGTAGGCATCAAGCAGGCGCTTGCGAAGTTTCGGGTCGGCAGAGGGAAAACGCGCGAACGCATAGTCGAGCGACTGTTCGGTCAGTTGCCAGAAGTCCTGGTAGCTGCCCATCAGCGAGCGCACCCAGGAATATTCGAGCTGCTTGGCGCGCCAGAGTTCGGAGAAAGCCTGCCCGTCCGGACCGATCTCCTGCGCGTGGCGCCTGACGGCCGCATGCACGTCGAAGAGCGTGCCGTAGGCGTCAAACACATAGGCCGCGTGGGACATCTTTTCCTCCCGTCTTTTGTTTTCGGCGCTGGGATGACACGGCGATAGAGCCACGTCAAAGCCTATCCGAAAACAAAGGCTTACAGCATCATGCCCGATCGGGTAGCCAGCTGTCACCGTTCTTTCGTGGGATCATGTCAAATATTTGTGCATTGCACAACGGCCACGGATTTCTTGCTTCAACCTTTGGCTGGTTTCCAGACTTTTGCCGGAAAACGCAGCGCCTGCTTGGCAAGCCTGCCCTTGAGGCCGAGCGCCGTGTCGCAGAGGTTGACCACATGACGGTTCGGCTTGGCTTCCGGCCGCAGCGCATGCAGTGCGGCGGCTGCGTCTTCCGGCGGCATGTAGCGCGCAAGGATGCCGAGCGTCAGCGCCGTCGCGCGGCCAATGCCCCGAAGGCAATGGATGAGCAGATGGGCGTCTTCGGGCAGACCGTCGACAAAAGCGAAGGCAGCGTCGATCGCCTCCGGGCGCGCCGCATCCGGTTCGTCCGGATCGGTGGTGTCTCCGAAAAAGAGTTCCAGATGCCTTTCCGGCGGCAGCTCGATCATCGAGAGCAGCCGGCTGCCGGGCGCGCGGATGGAGATCAGATGCGTCGGTGCCCAGAGCGCGCGATTGTGCCGCGCTTCGGTCTGCGAGCTGACGATGACCCGAATGGGCCAGCCGGCCGGATGCGCCGGATTGGCGTTGAGTACGGGATGGTAGAGTTCATCCCCGGTGACAGCTGCCGCAAGCGCCATGGCAGGACCTCGCTCGTGATTCTTTCGTGCGGATTTTGCCCTGAAACCGGCCGAGGCTTAAGAGCAAAATCATGGGATAGGCGAAAAGCGGCCATCGGGCGGGGCGTCAACCCGAATGGATATAGCGCCGCGACCAGCGGGACGGCACGAGAACGGTGGCAAGCCCGAGCCCGGTGCTGAGTGCAAAGGACGCCCAGAGCGCGACCGCGCCGAAGTGGCGCTGCAACAGTGCGCCGGCGACCGCGCCGGAGAACATGCCGAGCCAGGGCACGATCTGCATCATCCACTGGCGGTTCCTGTTGCCGAGCAGCCAGCGGCCGAGGCCACGCCCGAAGCGGGAAAGGGCGCCGGTCACGTAGGTAAGTCCGATCGGCAGGCCTTCGATATGCTCGACTGCCGCATTGACCAGGCCCATGGCAAGCACGACGCCGTAGAAATAGAAGGGCTTCGGCATCCAGCTGCCGAAGCCGGCGCAGAGCATGAGCACGAAACTGACGGATGAGAGAACACCGACGACGCCGAGGCGTGCTGCCGCGATCACGCCGAGCGCGTTGCCGACGATGAAGGCTCCGAGCGCGCCGACGAGCAGCAGGGCGCCGATCAAATCGCCGTCGCCGAGCGCGATCGCCGCCCGCGTCGTGTTGCCGCTCATGAAGGAAACGAAGTCGCCAATGCTCAAGAGCCCGATCGCGTCGGTCATGCCGGCGAGAAACGAGATCGTTGCGGCAATGGCGAGCGCCGTGCCGGTCCGCTGCCGCTGTATCAATCTTCGCCGTCTCGCGATGGTCATCTGCCTTGCCCCCGATTGGGGACAAGGCTAGCGCATCCGGAAGGTGAGTCGGAATGGGCGCTCGTCATATTGCCTGCCGGATGTGGCGTTTCCAGCTTGCCACGGCCATCAGAATCGCGTGATGACGCTGATGCCGAGGTCGGTGGCGCGGTCCATGGTGGTCAGCGCAGGGATGGCCTCTTCAAGCGAAATCTCCCGGCCGATCAGCTGCTGCGGCTTCAGCTTGCCGTCGGCAATCATCGCCAGCATGGCGTCGTAGCGCCAGGCCTGCATGCCGTGGCTGCCGTAGATCTCGAGCTCGTGGCCGATCACCTGTGCCATCGGGATCTGCGGTGTCGCCTGGTCGCCGAGCATCAGCCCGACCTGGACATGGCGACCGCGCCGGCGCAGGTTCTTGATCGAGTTGAAGCAGGTCACAGGATTGCCGAGCGCGTCGATCGAGACGTGCGCGCCGCCACCGGTAATATCCTTGACGGCGGCTGCGACGTCCTGCACGTCACGGCCGTTGATCGTTGCCACGGCACCGAGCTTTTTGGCGAAGGCGAGCTTGTCTTCGGCGATGTCGATCGCGATCGGCTTGGCGCCGAGTGCTGCCGCGATCATGATCGCCGAAAGGCCGACACCACCGCAGCCATGCACTGCCACCCACTCGCCGCCCTTGACCTTGGCCTGGTCGGCGACGGCGCGGAACGAGGTGGCGAAACGGCAGCCGAGGCTTGCGGCCGTGGTGAAATCCATGCTTTCGGGCAGATGCACGAGGTTCTGGTCGGCGAAATCGAGCGCGACATATTCGGCAAACGAGCCCCAATGGGTAAAGCCCGGCTGGAACTGCGCCTCGCAGACCTGCTGGTTACCCGAGCGGCACTCACCGCAGCGGCCGCAGCCGGAAACGAAGGGCACGGTGACGCGGTCGCCGACCTTGTAGCGCATCACGCCGCGGCCGGCCGCGGTGACCACGCCCGCCAGTTCATGACCGGGCACATGCGGCAGGCGGATATCGGCGTCATGGCCCATCCATCCATGCCAGTCGGAACGGCAAAGCCCGGTGGCCTCGACCTTGATGACGACGCCGTTTTCGGTCGGGGTCGGGTCGGGAAGGGTCCGGATCTCCGGCGTCTTCTCGAACGCGTCGTAATACATGGCTTTCATCGGGGCGCTCCTTGCAATGTCTGAATGGGGGCGGCGCGACCATCGATGTGCCGCGCCATGAGAATTTCGTCGACTTCTTCCTCTCCGTCGAGGAGCCCGCCCGGAACGCATCCGATTTCGCGGAAACCCTCGCGTTCGTAGAAGCGGATTGCGGTGCCGTTGTCGGCGCGGGCGACAAGCTCCAGCATCCGGATACCGTCCGAACGCGCATGTTCGGTAAGACGGGCAAGAAGCTGGCGCGCTACACCGGATCCGCGCGCCTCGCGGCGAACGTAGACCATGATGATGGTGGCCCGGTGCGCCATCCGGCTGGCGCGCTGCCGCATCGAGCCCATGATGCCGACGGGCTCATCGCCGTCGAGAGCGACAAAGACGGCGTTGGCAGCAAGCCGTGCCTGCCATTCGGCAACAGGAAGCCGCGCCCAGTCCGCCTCGGTCGAGGCGAAGGCCTGTGGCTCGTGATGGAGTGCCTCCAGCCGTATGCGGCGGAAGATTTCCACGTCGTCCTGATCGAGATGTCTGATCTGCACGGATGTCCCTTTCGTTTGCGCAAGAGACTAAGCGAGAGGTCGTTCCGGTGCCAGAATGGTCGCCATGACATTTTTTGATAGACCCATTCACCCCGATGCTGTTTTTTCGGGGTATGCGGAAAGACTAGAATAAAAACCTTAAGGAGACGCCGATGGCCGTCGATACATCCCCCCGCTCAGTGACCTGGACTTATGTCGATGGCGAATGGCTCTCGGGCAACCCGCCGCTGATCGGACCGACTTCGCACGCGATGTGGCTGGGTTCGACGGTATTCGACGGTGCCCGAGTCTTTGATGGCGTCGCCCCTGACCTCGATCTGCATTGCCAGCGCGTCAACCGTTCGGCAACGGCGCTTGGCCTGAAGCCGACCATGACAGCCGAAGAGATCGAAGCGCTGACGTGGGAAGGCGCAAAGAAGTTCGACGGCAAGACTGCACTCTATGTAAAGCCGATGTACTGGGCCGAGCACGGCGCCGCCGGTGTCGTCGCCATCGATCCGGAATCGACCCGTTTCGCGCTTTGCCTGTTCGAAGCCCCCATGGGCAACGGCCATGGCGGTTCGTCGCTGACGCTCTCGCCGTTCCGCCGGCCGACGCTGGAATCGATGCCGACTGACGCGAAGGCCGGCTGCCTCTACCCGAACAATGCCCGCATCCTGACGGAGGCGCGTTCGCGCGGATTCGACAATGCGCTCGTGCGCGACATGCTCGGCAACATCGCCGAGACCGGCTCTTCCAACGTCTTCCTGGTCAAGGACGGCGTCGTCTACACGCCGGCTGCCAACCGCACCTTCCTTGCCGGCATCACCCGCTTCCGCGTCATGACATTGCTGCGGGAAGCCGGTTTCGAAGTGGTCGAGGCGACGTTGACCATGGCCGATTTCGAAGCGGCCGACGAGATTTTCACCTCCGGCAATTACTCCAAGGTGCTGCCGGTGACGCGTCTGGAGAGCCGTGACCTGCAGGCCGGTCCGGTCGCCGCCAAGGCGCGCGATCTCTACATGGATTGGGCGCACGCGGCGCGCGACGTTTGAGAAAATCCGAAGGCAAAGGCACCGGGCGCGAGGCTCCTGCGCTCGGATAGTGCGCTTTGAAGTACGGCCACAGTCCGGTCGCTTCCCTCCCGCGATCAGCGGGAGAGGGATGTGCGCGCCGTCGCTGCAGCGTGCCTGTGGATCAGATAGGCCTGGACTGAGATGCCCGACAGGAAGATCACCAGCCAGACGAGCAACGTTGTCTGCACGATCGGTGATTCCGGGCCATTTGCGAGCGGCTGCGAGACCGGCAGCCGTTTCAGCGTTTCATTGACCGCCGGCACGATCAGCAAGAAGTAAGTGAACGAGAGGCCGAGTGTCGTCAGGTAGGGTTTCAGGCGTCCGAGGAAATCGATGCGCGCAACGGCAAGGCTCCCGGCGATCACGAGGAGCGTGACGATGCCAAGCGCATGCCCTGCATTGAAGCCGCCGGTGCTCGACAGCCCCGCCGTCGTCAAAACGGTGAGGAGGAGAGTGGCGAGATAGATCTTGCCGGAGCGCGTCGCAGGATCGATGGCGCCATAGCGGGCGAAACCGTAGAGCCCCGCGGCGACGGGCGCTAGGCTGATTGCCGTATGTATGATGCCAAGGGTGGACAGCGGATTTGCCATGATCTTGCTCCTTCGAATATTGCCGACCGACTAGTTGGTCAGTGTTGGTTCAAAAAAAGAAATGCGCTTGCTGCTTCTGCCGGCGCATCGGGTACGTCCAAGTTTGACTTTACGGCCGCTACAGACTGTCCGCCGTTACCGTGGGAACAGTCCTAGCCGATTTTGCGTCGACATTCTTGCACCTTGATGACGCCACGCCAACGCCAGCGGCACCTTCGATCACATCGTCTTGCTGGCCAGAAGCTGATCCAGTGCGCGACGGGCGATAGCCGAAAACACGGTGGGATCGGAGTCGGCGACGCGCGCCGCAAGCATGGCGCCGTGAACGGAGGCAATCAAGCAATCAGCCGCTACTGCTGATCCGTGTTCGGCCTTGAGCAAGCCATTGGCGACGCCGTCCTCGATCACCGCACGGAGCCAGCCGGCGAGATCGGCGAAATGGCTACGCACCTGCTGAACGACGGCTTCCGGCAGTGACGGGATCTCGGAGGCGAGCAGGGCTCCTATGCAGAACGGCATGTCCTGTCGGCGAATGCAGTCCTCCCAGAAGCCGATATAGGCTTCAAGCCGCGCAACCGGATCGGCGACGGTAGCCAGCAGCCCTTCGACATGGCGGCGATTGTTCTTGCGGTAGCGCGCAAGCACCGTTGCCGCCAGATCCGCCTTGCTCGGGAAGTGATGATGGATCGTTGCCTTGCCGACACCCACTTCAGGCGCAATGTCGGCATAGCTGAAGGCGTTGTAACCCCTCGACACCATCAGGCGTTCCGCGACGTCCAGGATCTTTTCGTAGGTCTCACTCACCATGGCAAACCTCTACCAACTGGTCGGTTGAAGCTCAAGCCGCAGGTGGCGCTCAAGGGAGGGCAGCGTAGAACGGACGACCTTCCGGCCCGCCTGGCAGATCGGCAGCCACGCGCCGTCGCGTGATCGTCGCTGTTGGCTCAGCGACCTTGCAGGATCTTGATGAGGTTCACGGTCGGCCCGCCATTCATGTTGCGCCGAACGTCGGCATATTTCAGTCGACCGGATGCCAATGCGTTGACGAGCCGCTTGCAAGTGAGGGCCGGAACCTTGCTCGGTGGAACACTGAGCAGCATCGCGCCACCTTCGAGGTCGGATCTCGACCACTTCTTGCTGACGCAATCCTGGTACATCGCCTTTTGAAGTGCGGGACTGCCTTGGGCTGCTGCCTGCAGGCGCGCATATTCATCCTGCGACGGTGCGCAGGAAGCGAGGACGGCGAGAGAAAGAACAAGCGAGGCAGTGCGCAGGGACTTCATGGCAATCTCCGGTTGGTGTTGACCCGGTAATTGCGTGTGTTTCCATTCGCAACCCTTTGTAGCGGCCTCGGCAGCCGAGCGGATTGCGGCAGATCCTTCGCGCCTTCTCCGTGCGCGGGTGTGTTATTTCTTCTTTGCAGGCACGCCCACCTTCACCGTGTCAGGTGCAAGCTCGCCTCCGAGTTCGACCGTCTTCTTCTTCTTGTCGAAGACGCAGATCTGCGTGACAGCGGCTTTGGAGCCTTTCGGTGTGCCGATCACCAGTGCCAGGCCGAAGCTCTCCGAGCCGAAGGGATCGACCACGGCACTTGCCTTCTCGAGTGAAGTGGCGGCCGCAAGGCACTTCTTGGAAACCTCCGTCCGGAACGCCTCCCATGCATCGCCGGAGGAGGCTGCGGCGTTGGACGCAAACAGGGCCGCGGCAGCGGAAAGAGCGAGGGCGGGGATGAGGCGCTGGGGCATGGGCGGTCCTTCATGCAAGGTTGTAGCGGCGGCCAAGCTGCAAGCAAACCGTGGCACGATTGTGCTCGAAAGTGTCATGCTTTCAAAATGATGTTGAAAGTATATTCCGTGGGTTGAGGAAAAATTGGCATTGCATCGGTTGCCTCCATGGGGACCGGTGCCTATGTTCCCGCTCACAGATTTCCCACACGAAATCCCATGCCAAGAGGAGATGCCCACATGGCTTTCGAATTGCCGAACCTTCCCTACGACTACGATGCGCTGGCGCCCTACATGTCGCGCGAGACGCTCGAATATCACCACGACAAGCACCACCTTGCCTACGTGACCAACGGCAACAAGCTTGCTGAAGAAGCCGGCCTCTCCGACCTGTCGCTCGAGGAAGTCGTCAAGAAGTCCTATGGCACCAATCAGCCGCTGTTCAACAATGCCGGCCAGCACTACAACCACATCCACTTCTGGAAGTGGATGAAGAAGGGTGGCGGCGGCACCAGCCTGCCGGCCAAGCTCGAAGCGGCCATCAAGTCCGATCTTGGCGGCTACGACAAGTTCCGCGCTGATTTCATCGCCGCCGGCACCGGCCAGTTCGGCTCGGGCTGGGCGTGGCTCTCGGTCAAAAACGGCAAGCTCGAAATCTCCAAGACCCCGAACGGCGAAAACCCGCTCGTTCACGGTGCTTCGCCGATCCTCGGCGTCGATGTCTGGGAACACTCCTATTACATCGACTACCGCAATGCTCGCCCGAAGTACCTCGAAGCCTTCGTCGACAGCCTGATCAACTGGGATTACGTGCTCGAAATGTACGAAGCGGCTTCCAAGTAAGTCGTCCGATTTCGACGCATGACCTTTGGACCCGGCGCTTGCGCCGGGTCTTTTCGTTTGGGCTGCACGCGGATGCGCGATCTCTTACGCCGCCGTCGGTGGTGTCTTCCAGCCGCTCACCCAGAGTTCCCTCAGGCGATTGCCTTCGCCTGGAAAATAGGCGTCCGCGGCTTCGCAATGCTCCACGCGATCGGCGCGGAAGTTGCGGATCGCCTGCCGCAACTCGCACCAGGCAACGAGATTGGCGGTTTCCGAATAGTAGATCAGCGCCACCGGCCGGATCATCCGTTCCGTGGCGCGACCAAGCTCGTCGCGATAGTTGAGCTCGAGCTTCTGCTCATCGCGGATCGCCCGGCGGACCAAGGCGAGATCGATGCCGGCGGGCGAGGGAGCGATGGTGCCCCAGGCATGCAGGGCCTGGGAGCGAAAGGCGCGCCTGAGCGGCTCGGGCACCGCGGCCGTGATCTTCTTGTTGACGCGGCCGGCGGCCGCCTTCAACTCCTCGTCACCGGTTCGCGACAGCAGCGCCAGCGCCACTGCGATCGCTTCCGTTTCTTCGATCGAGAACATCAGCGGCGGCAGGTCGAAGCCTGGCCGGAGGATGTAGCCGATGCCGCGGCCGCCTTCGATCGGCACACGCATCGCCTGGAGCGCGGCGATGTCGCGGTAGATCGAGCGCACCGTCACCTCCAGCGTCTCGGCCATCGCCGCGCCAGTCACGGGCTTCCGCGCGAGCCGGAGGATCTGGATGATCTCGAAAAGCCGTGCCGCCTTGCGCATCGAAAACCGCTCCCGCCGTCAACGCTCCTGACAATACCTTGTCAGTTGCCCGGATTTATACCATCAGCCAACGAATTGAAAAAACAGCAATTCGTCTTGAGAATTGAAAAATCGGGCGATGGACAACTGACATGACCTACACGGAAAACCTCTGGCTCTTCTTCACCTTGCTGTTCGGCATCATCATCGTGCCGGGCATGGACATGGTCTTCGTTCTGGCGAACTCGCTGACCGGTGGGCGCGCCTCCGGGCTGTCGGCGACGGCCGGCATCATGGCGGGCGGCGTGCTGCACACGCTTTATGCGGCGCTCGGCGTCAGCGTCATCCTGCATCTGGTGCCCGGTCTCTTCAACGTGCTGCTCGTCGCCGGTGCGGGCTATATCGCCTGGATCGGCTTTTCGCTCATCAGGAGCTCGATCACCATCGGTGGGATAGAAGGTTCAGACCGGCTCTCCCGCTGGGCGAGTTTCCGCCAGGGCGCGCTGACGAGCCTGATGAACCCGAAGGCCTACCTCTTCATGCTGGCGGTCTACCCGCAGTTCCTCAAGCCGCAGTTCGGTCCGATCTGGTCGCAGGCCCTTGTCATGGCCGCGATGATCGCGACGACGCAGCTCGCAATCTATGGTGGGCTGGCGCTTGCTGCCGGCCGCGGTCGTGATTTTCTGGTCGGCAGCCCCGGCGCAACGGTTTGGATCGGCCGCGCCGCCGGCGTCGTGCTCGTTCTGGTCGCGGCCTTGACCATCTGGCAGGGCTGGGCGAATTGATCGGAGTGAGGGTCGGAGATGAAGTATAAACATGATTATAAAATTCATGTTTATACTTCAGGCTGGTCGAAATCCCGGAAATACAAGGCGGCCATTCGAAATTCCGTTGTCGTAACAAGCACATCAAAAAAATGTTACTTCCGCTGGATAATCAAGATGACATCATGCCGGCGCATTGGACATGAAGGCTAGCCAGGCAGATTCGCCAAACAGATTTGATTGACCGGGAGATCCTGATGAAAATACGCGCACTGATGTTGGCTGCCGCACTTGCGGGCCTGGGTGTTACTGCCGTGACCGCAGCCGACGAGCCACAGGTGGTTCGCCAGCAGGCGATGAAGAAGGTCGGTGCAGCGACCGGCGCGCTTGCCGGCATTGCCAAGGGCGAGAAGCCCTACGACGCCGAGGTCGTGAAAACGTCGCTGACGACGATCAGCGAAACGATGAAGACCTTCCCCGACCATTTCCCGGTCGGCTCGGAGACGGGCCACGAGACCGAGGCGAGCCCGAAGATCTGGGAAAATCTGGATGACTTCAAGGCCAAGGCCGTCAAGCTCGGCACCGATGCCGAAACCGTTCTCGCCCAGCTTCCCGCTGATCAGGCGGCCGTTGGCGCTGCCCTCGGTGGAATCGGTAAGGACTGCGGCAGCTGTCATGAGAGCTATCGCCTGAAGAAGAATTGACGGGCGTCGATTTCGCATCATGTTGAATTTGGGAGGCACGCGACTTTGAGCCGCGTGCCTCTATCTGTATTTAGGGCCCGTCGGTTTGCGGCAGGGCGCGAGGGGTGACAATGGGTCGTCGCACGAGAAAGCTGATATCGGGTCTTGTGGTGCTGGGCGTCGTCGGTGGAGCAGCCTTCTGGTGGCTGACGAAGCCGGCGCCATGGAGTGCCTCCCACTGGGAAGGGCTCGGTGAACCGGATCTCGCCAATGGCGAACAGGTCTTCTGGGCGGGCGGCTGCGCGAGCTGTCATGCCAAGCAGGGCGCCGAAGGCGATGCGCGCCTGGTCCTTGCCGGCGGTGTGCCGCTGAAAAGCCCGTTCGGAACCTTCCATGCGCCGAACATCTCACCGGACGAGACCGCCGGCATCGGCGCGTGGACGCTTGCCGAGTTCGGCAACGCCATGACCCGCGGGGTAGGGCGCAACGGCGAGCATCTCTACCCCTCATTCCCCTACGGCTCCTACACGCGAATGACGGCGAAGGACGTCAACGACCTCTGGGGCTACATGAAAACCCTGCCAAAGAGCACCGACGTGGCGCCGCCGCACGACCTGCCTTTCCCCTACAACATGCGGATAGCGCTCGGTGGCTGGAAGCTGCTGTTCCTCACCGACAAGCCGCGCGCCGGCGTCGACGGCAATGATCCGAAGCTCACGCGCGGCCAGTATCTCGTCGAGGGACCGGGCCATTGCGGCGAATGCCACACGCCGCGAAATGCAATTGGCGGCTTTGAGCCCGAGCAGTGGCTTGCAGGAGCGCCAAACCCGGAAGGCCAGGGCCGCATCCCCAACATCACGCCCGGGTCCAAGAGCATCGGCGGCTGGAGTGCATCGGACATCGCCTCCTATCTGGAAACCGGCTTCACGCCGGAATTCGATTCCGTCGGCGGCTCCATGGTCGAGGTGCAGAAGAACATGGCGAAATTGACGCCGGCCGACCGGGAGGCGATCGCGAGCTACCTCAAGGCAATCCCGGCGCTCTGACCCTTGATCTTCGCTTGAAGGCGCGCTCAACTCGTCCTGAATGCTTCGCTTGATCGTCGCCGATCGAGAGGGAAAGCATGCAGGAATTCAAAGTGCTGCAGCGATCTTCGTGCGTCGAGAGGGACGCGTGACGCAGTAGGACAAGGAGGAGAAGACTGAATGCGCCCACACGAAACCGTGCCCTATGATCAGTGGATCGAGCGCACCCCCGAGGAGATGGCGACGCGCGCCGCCGATTTCTACGAAGAGATCAACCGCCGCCGGACCACGCGCTTTTTCAGCGATCGCGCCGTGCCGCGGGAGGTCATCGAAACCTGTCTGAAGTCGGCCGGCACGGCACCGAGCGGCGCCAATCATCAACCCTGGCACTTCACGGTCATCGAGAGTGCCGCGATCAAGGCCAAGGTCCGCAGCGCGGCGGAAGAGGAGGAGCGCATCTTCTATCGGGATAAGGCACCGCAGGAATGGCTCGACGCACTGGCCCCGCTCGGTACCGATGATGACAAGCCCTTCCTGGAGACCGCTCCCTATCTGATCGTCATCTTCTCGCAAAAGCGCGGCGGCCCCAGACCGGGCGACCTGAAGAAGAACTACTACATCAACGAGAGCGTCGGCATCGCCACCGGCATCCTGATCACGGCGCTGCACCATGCCGGGCTTGCGACGCTTACCCATACGCCGGCGCCGATGAATTTCCTCAACGAGATCTGCGGCAGACCCGAAAGCGAAAAGCCGTTCCTGATCCTGGTTGTCGGCTATCCCGCGCCGGATGCGACCGTCCCGGTCGCCGGCAAAGTAAAAAAACCGCTCGATCAAATCTCGAACTGGCTCTAACCCATTGATGGGAGTGCATCTTTCCGCCTCCCGTGGGTCCGCTTGAAATTGCGATTGTCAGGCGCCATTCTGAAACGCGTCCCGGGTCGCGTTTCCTAGCCGACACTGGCGCGTTCGTTCACCTGATGCTCGTGTCCGTAGAGCGCGAGGAAGCCGTCGAGTTCCGCCGAGCCGAGGCCGAGACCGTGCAGGATCTCGCCGGCGAAACTGATCGGCGCAGTTCCGGCAGCGGTGACGACATGGCCGCTGCGCAGTGCCTGCGGCTGACTACGGTAGCGCTGCCTGCCGTGATAGCCGGGCAGCGCTGCAAGGCTTTCAGCGCTGTTGCCGGTATGGTCGATGCTATTGAGAAGTCCGCTTGTGGCGAGCGCGTTCACGCCGCCGCAAATGGCTGCGACCACGCGCCTGTCGCGATCGAAAGCACGGATCGTTGCTGAGAGATCGGGAGCCTCACGCGTCTCCCAGATCGATCCGCCGCAGATCACCAGCCCGTCGAAGCCCGCCGGATCGAGCGCGCCGACGGAGAGATGCGCCGAGACGTCGAGCCCGCCCATCGACGTCACCCGCGCGCCGTCGGCGGTGGCGACGTCGATATCCATACCGAGATGGGTGCGCGCCGCCGCCATCAACAGCGCACATTCCCAATCGGCGAAGCCTTCACAGAGCACGATCGCAAGACGCATCGTTCGATCCTCATCCAAGCTTCTGCATATAGCGCATGCCCGTCACCGGACGAGGCACGAAGCGCTCGGATTCGTAGAAATGATGCGCCTGAAAGTTGCCCGTGGCGGCGCTGACTGAAAGGAAGTCGCAGCCGGCCATCTTCGCCTGCTCGCGTGCCTTGGCAACCAGATGGCGACCAATGCCGGTGCCGCGGCTTTCAGGGCGAACGAAGAGGTGATGCAGTTCCATGCCACGCGCCCCTTCGGCGGCCCGGTAGATCGGCACCAGGATTGCGTAGCCGATCAGTCGGTTGCCGGCCTCGGCAACGAGCGCGGTGATCCAGGGCGTGCGGCCGAAGAGGTCGCGCTCAAGCTGTTCCGGTGTGATCGGCGCGGCGTCGCCGTGATGGGCGGAAAGCTCCGCGATCATGTCGCGCAGTTCCGGCAGGTCGCGCTGCTTGGCGCAACGGATCGTGACCATCGGCGGTCGCGTCGACGGGACAGGGTGAAGGGTAGGGATGGCGGTCTGTAGCATTTCTGGGCTCCTCGGGTTTCTTCGCCATCAGGAGCCGGAAAAACAAAAGCCGCCTGATGGCGGCCTTGTTGAATATGATCAGCAGGCCGCTCCTATCGGAACAGCCAAAAATACACGCGGCAAATGGGTGCGTTCTTGATCATGGCGCTAGATTGTTTGTTTTCGCGATTTTGTCAACGGGGATTTTTTGACCATCGATCGCGGCCCGCATTTTTTGCGCCGCCTCAGTGTTCGCTCTCGCACATGGAGTGATCGGCGAGCGCTCGGATCACATAGCAGTCGCCCACCGTGTGATTGCCGTCGCAGGCGACGATGCGCTCCAGTTCCTGCTCCAGCTTCCTCAGCCTGGCGATCTTTTCGCGAACGGTCGCCAGGTGCTCGCTGGCGATCCGGTCGGCCTCGCCGCAGGGACGCTCCGGATGCTGGCTGAGGGCGAGCAGGTCGCGGATTGAATCGATCGACAGGCCGAGGTCGCGCGCGTGACGGATGAAAGCCAGCCGCTCGAGTTCGCTTTTCTCGTAGCGCCGCTGGTTGCCTTCGGAGCGTTCGGGCGCCGCGATCAGCCCCATCTGCTCGTAATAGCGGATCGTCGGAATCTTGACGCCGGTGCGCCGGGAGAGATCGCCAATGGAATACATGTTCGCCTCAAACCTATAGCTTCTGGAGCAATAGATAGTTGCGTGCTGCTTTGTGTCAATGGCGGGGTGAGGGAAGGGCCCAGACAGGCCCCTCCCGACGGCAAGAGATGACAGGTAATTCGGGCCTGGCCTAGTCGGGGTCCTTCCCGAGGAACGAGAGCAGCACCTCGTCGAAGAGATCGCTTTCTTCCAGTTGCGGCGTATGCCCGCTCTTCTCGAAGGTTCGCACCGTCAGGTCAGCAAACTCCCCCCGGTATTCGTCCCAGGTGGAGGCTGGAGCAACGAGATAGTCCGATCGGCCAAGGGCCAACAGCACCGGCGCCGTCAGCGTGTTCAACCCCTTGCGGATATCGATATCGCGAAAGACCTCGCCCCACAGATGGTCGAAGACAGCGTTGTTGACCGTGACATCGAGCCAAAGCGGCGCGGCATCGAAGTCCGGGTGATGCCAGCTCTTGGCGCCAAGCCGGATCAGCAGCGATTTGAAGCGCTCCTCCGGCCGGGCTGCGATGTCGGCGCCAAGCGCGGCCATCTCCCGCTCGAAGGCTGTCTTGCGCTCAGGCGATACGGTCTCCTCCCAGATCCGGTCGGCGATGGCGATATGGCGGGCAGAGTGGCTGGGGCCGGTACCGATCATGGCGAGATGGCTGATGCGCTCCGGATGCCGCTTGGCATATTCGAGTGCCATGTAGCCATGGCCGGAATGGCCGAGGATCGCAAAACGCTCGAGACCGAGATGCGCGCGCAGCCTGTCGATGTCGGCAAGCACCGTCTCGAAGCCGATATCGCCAACCGTGTACCCGGTCCAGGCCGGTGCGAAACCGCGATGGTCGACGAAGACCAGGCGCAGCTTTTCTCGAAGCGCCTTGGAGAAGGTGCGGGGATAATAGGTGGCGCTGCCGATGATGAGCAGCGGCTTGCCGCTGCCCTCGATCGTAAAGCCAAGGTCGAATGGGCCGGCGCGAAAGCTGCCGGTTTCGGAAACGAATCCGTCTTTGGTCGTCATGAAAATGATCCTAGCGGCGGCCGATGAACGGTTGTGTCAGCGTCAGGCGTTCAGTCGGCCAGAAAAAGCCATGCCAAAAACCGCGCAAAGGCGGCCGTGGTGTCGGTGATTTTTCTGTCTATGAGCGTCGCTAACGGATCAGGCGCACGGATCTTGGTCCTCTTTTGAAGGATCGTTGCGTATCATCCTTGGGTCGGAACGGGCAAGCCATCCCGACGGTCAGTGCTTCACAAAGGTCGCTCAGGCAGTGGCGTTGCCGCTGTCGGCGATATCGGTGGCGGCGGCGTCACGTTGCTTCTCGACACCCATCGCACGTTCGACCGCCCGACGGATTTCGTCCTCGACGGCCTTCCGCTGTTCGGTATCCATCGCCTTGAGATCCTCTTCGCTGAGGCCAAGCGATTCCAGGATTTGAGCGCGGATCTGTTCTGCCAGGCTCATCTTCGACCGCTTCAGGAACTCGTCGCTGATCGAGTTTCCTGACGGTGCCGCCCCTTCCTGGTCCGTGATCGAGGCAGTGCCCGGATCCTCACGGGTCGCGGTCGCCCACAGGGCGTTGGAGAGCGCGCTTGATGTCGAGGGCGGCGCAATCGTTGGGGCCTGGCGCGGGCGCGCGTCTGTCCCGGTCTCCTCGATCGGCGAAACCGTTCCCATCTGCTGGCGCCGCTGGGAGAAGTAGTAGTTCGAGATGCTGTTGTCGATCTTCATGGGAATCCCCCGGAATCTGTCGTCCGGGGGAAGCTGCTGTCGTGGGCTTGCGCGGAGCTTGCTTTTGCAACCCTCTAGCGAGATTTAGGGATGCCTCTCGCGCTTCACGGCAGGGTGTAGGCGATGATGTAATCGCCGGGCTTCGTGCCGACCGAGCCGTGGCCGCCGGCGACGATCAGCACATATTGCTTGTCGCCGACCGCGTAGCTCATCGGCGTCGACTGCCCACCGGCGGGCAGGCGCGCTTCCCAGAGCTGGCGGCCAGTCGTCAGGTCATAGGCGCGCAGATAGTCGTCGACCGCAGCGCCCAGGAAGGCAACGCCGCCCTTGGTGATCATGGGCCCGCCGATGCCGGGTACGCCCACCTTGAACGGCAGCGGCAATGGCGTCATGTCCTCGACGGTGCCGTTCTTGTGTTTGTAGGCGATCTTGCCGGTTCGAAGATCCGCGCCGGCGACATAGCCCCATGGCGGCGCCTGGCAGGGAATGCCGAGCGGTCCGAGGAAGGGACCCATGAAGACGCCATAGGGCGCTCCATCGTTGCGATTGAGGCCCTGTTCCGAACCTTTTTCGTCCTGGCCCTTCGGCGGGACCTGGTCGCGGGGCACGAGGCGCGAGGTGAAGGCGAGATAGGTCGGCATGCCGAACATCACCTGCCGTACCGGATCGACCGCGACGGAGCCCCAATTGAAGGTGCCGAAGTTGCCAGGATAGACCAGAGTGCCTTCGAGCGACGGCGGCGTGTAGCGCCCCTCGTATTTCAGCGACCGGAACTCGATGCGGCACGCAAGCTGGTCGAAGAGCGTGACGCCCCACATATCCTTCTCCCGCAGCGGTGCGGGCATGAAGTTGAGGCCGGAGACCGGTTGCGTCGGCGCAGTGAAATCCTCGCGGATCGCCCCGCCCGGCGCCTGGACTTCCTCGACCGGGATGATCGGCTCGCCGCTTCTGCGGTCGAGCACGTAGATGTCGCCCTGTTTTGTCGGCCCGACCAGCGCCGGGACGACGGTGCCGTCTTCCTTGGTGATGTCGAGCAGGGCCGGCTGCGCCGGCACGTCCATGTCCCAGAGGTCGTGATGCACGGTCTGGCGCACCCAGCGCACCGCGCCCGAGGCGATGTCGAGTGCGACGATCGAGGAGGAATATTTCTCGACGTGCTCGCTCCGGCCCATGCCGAGCTGGTCCGGCACCTGGTTGCCCATCGGAATGTAGACGAGGCCCTGGGCTTCGTCATAGCTGAAGACCGACCAGCTGTTCGGCGAGTTGGTCGTGTAGGTCTGGCCCTCGGGAAGAGGCATCGTCACATCCGGGTTGCCGCTGTCCCAGTTCCAGATCAGCGCGCCGGTGTTGATGTCGAAGGCACGGATGACGCCGGACTGTTCCTGGGTCGAGTAGTTGTCGTTGACGGCGCCGCCGATGATGAGCTTGCCGGCGACCGCCACCGGCGGGGACGTCGAATAATAGTAGCCGGCGGGGTTGTACTTCATGCCCGCTTCGAGCTTCAGCACGCCATTATCGGCAAAGCTGGTGCAGACGGAACCGTTTGTCGCGTCGAGGGCGATCAGGCGCGCATCGGAGGTTGGCAGGTAAACCCGCTCGGCGCAGGGGCTGCCGGGCGCTGCGGCCGGATCGGCCCAATAGGTGACGCCGCGGCAAGTCTGGTGCTGGCGGTCGGGGTTCATGCCCGAGTTGGAATCATACTTCCATTTTTCCTCGCCGGTCGCCGCGTCGAGTGCGATCGCCCAATTGTGCGGCGTGCAGGCGTAGAGCGTATCTTTCACCTTGAGCGGCGTGACCTGATAAGTCGTCTCGCCGACATCCTCCGGTCGTTTGACGTCGCCGGTCTGGTACTGCCAGGCGACCTTCAGATTGGCGACATTGTCAGGCGTGATCTGGTCGAGCGGCGAATAACGCTGGCCGAAGGAGCTTCGTCCGTATTGGTGCCACTCACCCGGAGGCACCGAGCCACCGAGCGGAGGGTCGGCGGCAACGACATCGCTTGGCAGATCTCCGCGGATATCGTGCGGATCCAGCGTCAGCGCATATCCGGCCACGCCGATCGCGATGAGTACGGTGATCGCCAGCGGCCAGGCGCTCACCGCATAACGTTCGCCCGTTGGGCTCTCGAAGCCGAGCGGCCGACGGACGGAAGGCAGCAGCAGCCAGAGCCCCAGGAGCACGATGACGCCTCCGCGCGGGCCGAGTTGCCACCAGTCGAATCCGACCTCCGAGATCGCCCAGCCGAGCGAGCCGAGGATCATGAACGCATAGAGCCAGATCGCCGCCGATTTTCGCTTGAACAGGAGTACGGCCGTCAGCAGGAAGCCGATGCCGATGACGAGATAAAAGGGGCTGCCGCCAAGCATCAGCAGCTTGACCCCGCCACCGCCGAGCACGAGGCCGATGAGAGCGAAGACGATGGCCGTCAGGATGAGCATGATGCAAACTCCCGCATTGAAGCACAGTGCCGCGACACCGTTTTTCCATGACGCTGGTCCCCATTCGGGGCCGCGTGAGACAGGTCGGTTTCGGAGTCGGCGGTCGCAATCGACGTCGCGGCAACCAGGTCGGCAACGGCGCGTTTGGCGCGCCCTTACCGCTAGCACCTAACGCGCGGCACCTGCCTTTCAATAGCCACAATTCCGCAATGCGGAATTTTAGGGGTATGCGATGGGGTTGTGCTCAAGGTGCTGATAGGTCGGACGGCAAAGCTGACACGCACTTCGCCGGCACCTGCTGGCAGCGAAAAGGGGCGCTGCCTTCGCTACGCGCAAAAACAAGAGGATAGAGCGTTTCGGTGAATCAGGATTGGAGGAACTGCGCGGGATCGCCACAGGGCGACGCCGCCTCAGCAAGCGTGAATGCGGCGGCCGTCACGTGCCGCAGAAGGTTCGCTGCACTTCCTCTTCGGGTTTCGGCGGCTCCTGGTAGGCGGCAAAACGCGGCTGATCCTCGTAAGGCTTCGCGGTCACGTCGACCAGCGCCTCGAACAGCGAAAAGTCGGCGTCCTCGGTGGCTGCCGCGATCGCCTGTTCGATCCGGTGATTGCGGGGGATGTAGGCGGGGTTCACGGTCTTCATCGCCGCCGAGCGCTCTTCAGGTGTCGTCGTTTCGCGGCCAAGCCGTTGGCGCCAGTCCTGAAGCCATGGCTCTATCGCCTCGGCGGAGGCGAACGACGAGCCCAACAGTGCGTCGGCCGCGGGATCGCGTGCGCTCTCGCAGAGCCGGCGGAAGGTCAGGGTAAAGTCGGCTTCGCCCTTGTGCATGTCGGTTAGCAGCGATTGCACGAGGTCGAGATCGCCTTCTTCGCTCGTGGCCAGCCCGATCTTGGCCCGCATGCCATCCAGCCAATGGCGCTGGAAGATTGCGCCGTATTCGCCGAGCGCATCATTGGCCAGTTCAACCGCCGTATCCGCGTTGTCATCGAAGAGCGGCACCAGGGTCTCGGCCAGGCGGGCGAGGTTCCATTGGCCAATGGCGGGTTGGCTCGCATAGGCATAGCGGCCGATCTGGTCGATCGACGAGAACACCTTCTTGGGATCGTAGGCATCCATGAAGGCGCAGGGGCCGAAGTCGATCGTCTCGCCGGATATCGTCATGTTGTCGGTGTTCATCACGCCATGAATGAAGCCGACATGCAGCCAGCGGGCGATCAGTTCCGCCTGACGCGCGCTCACCGCCTTGAAGAAGGCGAGATAGGGCCGCTCCTCGTCCTTGATCTCGGGATAGTGCCGGTCGATCGCGTAGTCGGCGAGAATCTTCACCGAGGCCATGTCGCCGCGCGCGGCGAAGAACTGGAAGGTGCCGACGCGCATGTGGCTGGCGGCGACGCGCGTGACGATGGCGCCGGGCAGGATCTGTTCGCGATAGACCGGCTGGCCGGTGACGACGGCGGCAAGCGCCCGCGTCGTGGGGATGCCGAGCGCAAACATCGCCTCGCTGACGATGTACTCGCGCAGCACCGGACCGAGCGCCGCACGCCCGTCGCCGCGGCGCGAAAACGGTGTCTGTCCCGGCCCCTTCAGCTGGATGTCGCGCCGCTTTCCGTTGCGATCGATCACTTCGCCGATGAGGATCGCCCGGCCGTCGCCAAGTTGCGGCACGAAGGTTCCGAACTGGTGGCCGGCATAGGCCATGGCGAGCGGTTCGGCGCCATCAGGCACGCGATTGCCCGAGAAGATCTGCGCACCGTCGCGCTCGAGTGCGGCCACATCGAGCCCGAGCTCCTCGGCGAGCGGCTTGTTGAGCTTGATCAGCCAGGGTTCGGCGACGGGGGTGGGCTCGACGCGCGCGAAGAACTGCTGCGGCAGGCGCGCATAGCTGTTGTCGAAGGCGAAGGCTTCGGCGTTTCCGGTCGGTGAGGGGGGAGCGTAGTTCATCATCAAGCGGTCAACGGCGTCTGCCGGGAGAACCCGGGGCCGTCCTTTCCGCCCAAGTCTACACGAGATCGCGATGATTTTGGGTCGCATCGACCAAAAAACGTCAACACGAAAAAAGCGGCGCCCTCCCGCGATCACTCGCGAGAGGGCCGGGAGGGCGAGGCCCCGTACCTCAGGCGCTCAGCGCCGTCGGTGGAAGGCAGGCCTCGCAGATTGCCGCGATGTGGCGATGATCGGTGCCGCAGCAGCCACCGAGGATGCGCAATCGTGGCAAATGCGTCGTCAGTGTTCTATACCGCCGACCGAGGTCGGCGGGGTCGCCGGCATCGAGCGTTTCGCTATTGTCGAGTTCGGCGTGGCTCATCGTCGAGGCGTTGGCCCGGATACCGGCAATGCGATCGGTCCATGGGCTGCGGCCGTCCAGGCTCGTCTCAAAATGAGCGGGATGGGCGCAATTGATCATGTAGTAATGCGGGTAGCCGCCGGTCTCCGCATCGACGGTCTCGATCGCGGACTGGAGGCTGCGGCCATCCGGCAGCCGGCCATCTGTCTCCACCGTGAAGGAGATGGCGCAGGGCATGCCATGGCTCTGAGCCGCCCGGGCAATGCCGATCGCTTCGTCAACGCTGGTCAGCGTATAGGCGCTCACCATGTCCGCATCGCTGGCAGCGAAGGCTGAAACCTGCGGCGAATGATAGTCCTCGGCCTCGTCGGGCACCATCCGGCCCAGGCGATAGCCGTCGCCACGCGGTCCGATCGCTCCGCTGAGCACGATCGGCGCCTGCGGCCGCTCATACTCGCCGCGCAGTTCCGTGAGCATGTAGATCGCGTTCTGGTTCGTGACGGTCAATGCCTCGTCGTTGTAGCCGAGCTTTACGCCCCAATCCGAACTCGCACGCCATGTGGGCGTGTCGAGCACGAAGCCGGTGCCGTGTTGCTGAGCGATCGCGAGGTAGCGTGCATAGTAGCTCAGCAGCCGACGCCGTCCGTCGGCCGTGGAAAGCATTACGAAGGCTGCGAAATGCGGAAGCGTGACGCCCTCGTGGAAGATCAGCGTCGTCTCCATGCCGCCGTCGCTTAGGAAGAGTCCACCCTTCAAGAGCGGCAGGCTCCGTCGGTATTTGGCCATATCGGTCTCCACCGGTTCAGTCTTGCTGATGAGGCCCGGGGACACCTCCAATCCCGCAGAACCAGCTAAATTACTGCCTTTTTATCGTCTTCTAAACTAGACGACTTAAGGTATACTGTTGCTAATATACCCGCATATTTTAGTGAAATCAGTCACTTACTGCGTTGGTTCCGTCACGGCGTCACCGGCTGGTGGCCCCTTCGCTGTCGGAAACCGCACCAATGGTAGGGCAGCGGCTAATGCGAAAGGGTGAGGAAACGCGAGCGAGAATCCTCGACACCGCTGAGGGCGCGGTGCTGGCGAAGGGTTTCGGCGCGACCTCGATCGACGAACTGATCGCCGAGATCGGCATTACCAAGAGCGGCTTCTTCTACCATTTCCGGGACAAGAACGAACTCGCCCGGGCGCTGCTCGAACGCTACATCGAGAACGACGAGCGCATCTACGACGAAATCTTTGGGCGGGCTCATCAATTGGCCGATGATCCGCTGCAGGCTCTTCTGCTCGGCCTGAAACTGCTGTCCGAAACTCTGTCCGATTTGCCGAACGGCCATCCGGGTTGCCTGGTCGCTGTCATGTGCACCCAGGAGCGGGCCTTCGATCGCGAGATCCAGGAAATCAACCGGCAGGCGGCGCTGATGTGGCGCCGCCGCTTCGGTGCGATGTTCGAGGAGATCATGCGCGTCTATCGGCCACGCGAGCCGCTGGACGTCGACCAGCTCGCCGACATGGTTTCGACCGTGCTCGAAGGCGGCATCATCCTGTCGAAGGCGCTGAAGCAGCCCGAGAGCCTGCCGCAGCAGTTGCTCGTGCTTCGGTCCTTCGTCCGGCTGCTGTTTCAGCCTGCGGCGTGAGCAATTCCAGGAAAAGTGTGAAGCGGTTTTCCGTCCGGAATTGCGGCGTAAAAAGCCAATTCCAAGGAAAAGTGTGAAGCGGTTTTCCGTCCGGAATAGCGCCTCGCGGAGCGTCAGCCTTCCATCTCAAGCGCCAGGGTGGCGAGCTTGCGCACCGTATTGAGGTTGCGCGCGGTGCCGGTCTTTGCGGCCGGAAGCTTGAATTTCGACCGGCCCGAACCGTTGGGGAAATGAATGTAGATTTCGCTCCCGGCCATCTGCACCTCTTCGCCGTCAGGGGCGACCAGCTTGTCGAGCGCGTCGGCGGGCGCCGGCTCACGCAGGAAAACGACCAGCAGCAGATGGGGCCGGGCGTTCGGGAAGGGGGCCTGATCGGCGATCGCCTGCAATTGCGCGCCCGTCCTGATCATCACGCCCGGCGCCTTGCCGAGCTTTTCCTGAAGGGCGCTGTCCAGCATCGCGGCTGCTTCTGCCGCCGGCAGATCGGAGCGGAACAGCACGTTGCCGCTCTGGATGTAGGTCTTGACGTCGGCAAAGCCGAGCCGCTCGCAGATCGCCTTGAGGTCGGCCATCGGAAGCGATCCCGTGCCGCCGACATTGACGGCACGCAGTAAGGCGACATGGACGGGCATGACGGGACCTCCGGGATCGCGATGATTTTGGGTCAGCCGGACCCAAAATCATCAAGGCGATCGATTTTCACATTAGGAAGCGGGGCGTGTGCGGAAGGCCGCATACACTTCCCTCATCCAGCTTCGGTTACATCTTGCCGGCGACCTTGATCGCGAAGGCGTATTCGAAGGCGATCTCTTCGAGCCGCTGGAAGCGTCCCGAGGCGCCACCATGGCCGGCATCCATATTGGTCTTCATCAGGATCGGCGCGCTGCCCGTCGTCTTCTCACGCAGCCGCGCGACCCATTTTGCCGGCTCCCAATAGGTGACACGCGGATCGGTGAGGCCGCCGAGTGCCAGGATCGCCGGATAGGATTTGGCGCCGACATTGTCGTAGGGCGAGTAGCCGGCGATGATGTCGTAGAATTCGCGGCTTTCGATCGGGTTGCCCCATTCCGGCCACTCCGGCGGGGTGAGCGGCAGCGTGTCGTCGAGCATGGTGTTGAGCACGTCGACGAAGGGCACCGCCGCGATGATGCCCGTGAATTTCTCCGGAGCCATGTTGGCGATCGCGCCCATCAGCATGCCGCCGGCCGAGCCGCCCTCGGCGACGATCTTTGCGTAAGACGTGAACTTCTGTTGATTCAGATAGTCAGCGGCGGCGATGAAATCCTTGAAGGTGTTGGTCTTCCTGGCCATCTTGCCGTCTTCGTACCAGGCAAAGCCACGGTCCTTGCCGCCGCGGATATGGGCAATCGCATAGACGAAGCCACGGTCGGCGAGCGACAGGCAATTGGTGTTGAAGCCGGCCGGAATGGTGATGCCATAGGCACCATAGCCGTAGAGCAGGCAGGGCGCAGAACCATCAAGCGGCGTGTCCTTGCGATAGAGCAGCGTCACCGGCACTTCGGTGCCGTCCCAGGATGGCGCGAAGACGCGACGGGTCACGTAGTCGTCCGGGTTGTGGCCGGAGGGCACTTCCTGGGTCTTGAGCAGCGTGCGCTCGCGCGTTGCCATGTCGTAGTCGAAAAGCTGCGACGGCGTCGTCATCGACGAATAGGAGAAGCGGATGACATCGGTGTCGTATTCGGCAGAACCGGAAAGGCCGAGCGAATAGGCTTCTTCCGCAAAGGCGATCGCATGTTCCTCACCGGTCTTCCGGTCGCGAATGACGATTTCCGGCAGTCCTTCGCGCCGCTGCAGCCAGACGAGATGGCGGGCATAGGCCATGTGGCTGAGGATCAGCGTACCGGACTTGTGCGGCACGATCTCACGCCAGTTCTCCTTGCCCGGTGCATTGACCGGCGCTTCCACGATCTTGAAATCCTTGGCGCCGTCAGCATTGGTCAGGATGTAGAAGACGTCACCGCCTTCGGTCATCGAATATTCGAGCCCGACGACGCGTTCGGCAACGAGCTTCGGCTCGGCCGTCAGGTCGCTGGTCGAAAGCAGCCGATACTCGCTGGTCTCGTGATCATGGATGTCGATGTAGATGAAGTCGTCGAGCAGCGAGCCGCCGACCGACATGAAGAAGCCGGGGTCCTCTTCCTCGTAGACCAGCCGGTCGTCTGCCTGGGCCGTGCCGAGAACGTGATGGAAGATCTTCGACGGGCGATGGTTGTCGTCGAGCACGGTATAGAAGAAACTCTTGCCGTCGGGCGCCCAGGCGCCGCCACCGCCGGTGTTCTCAATCACATCGGCGAGGTCTTCGCCCGTCGCAAGGTCGCGAACCCGCAGCGTGAAATATTCCGAACCCTTGTCGTCATAGCCCCAGATGCCGAGGCTGTGGTCGGTCGAATGGTCGAGGCCGGCAAGACGGAAATAGGCCTTGCCCTCGGCTTCCTTGTCGCCGTCGAGCAGGAGTTGGCGGATCGTCTCGTCCTTGTGATCGCCGTCACGGGGAATGCGGAAGTAGCGCGGCTGTTCGCCGCCGGTGACATAGGCATGGCCATAGGCGAAGGGGCCGTCCTTGACCGGGATCGAGCTGTCGTCTTCCTTGATCCGGCCGCGCATTTCCGAAAACAGCGTCTTCTGCAGCGCCTTCGTGTCATCCATGGCCGCATTCATATAGGCGTTTTCGGCTTCGAGATGCTTGCGGATTTCCGGGTCGAGGATCGAGGGATCGCGGAACATCGCCTGCCAATTGTCCGCGCGCAGCCAGGCGTAGTCGTCGGTGCGGGTAATGCCGTGGCGCGTGTCGCTGACCGGCTTTTTGGCGGCGACGGGAGCTTGGGGGAGGTTGCTGAATACGGACAAGATGCGTCTCCGGGATCAATGCGGCGGGAGACAATGAGATAGAGAGCCTGCCGATGGGGATCAAGCGCAAAGGCGGTCGCCGGACGCGCGTTCGTCATCCGGCGACCAGGTCGCCTCTTCCCTGTTTGTGGGGAGAGGGCCCTGTCCTTCCTACGACTTGGCCCTGGCCTGGCGTCGATATTCTTCGACCGGCAGTCCGCCAACGCCCCAGTCTTCCAGCGCCACTTCGTCGATCACCACGAAGGTGCTGGCCGGATCCTTGTCGAGCACCGTGGCAAGCAGGTCGGTCACACCCTTGATCAGGGCGGCCTTCTGTTCGGCGGTTGCTCCTTCGCGAGTGATCTTGATGTTCACGGAGGGCATTCGGTTCTCCTCATGTGGAAGGCTTGAGGTCGTAGTGGAAGACCTTTGCGATGATCTGCCAGCGGCCGTCGACGAAGACGAGCGACAGGAGATCGGTGAAGGCCTTCTCGCCGATGGCACACTGCACCTTGGCGATTGCCGTCACCGGTCCGGCGAATTCGATGGAAAGGATCCGGTCTGCGCGTTCTTCGCCTCGGCTTTCGGGCGAAGGGCGCTTGTCGACGATCGGAAAGTACCTGTCCATATCGAGTTCGAGCAAGGTGCCATCCGTCGCCGTGGCGTAGAGTGCCTTCGGGTGGAAGACCTGCTTGAGGATGCCGGTGTCACCTCGGTAGAGCCCGTCGAAGTAGCGCTGCAGCAGCTCGACGACGGCCGTGAATTGCGGATCGTTCGGTGTGTT
>NZ_JAEPRP010000063.1:0-3332 GCF_016652895.1 Ensifer sp. SSB1 | reverse complement strand
GTGTGTTGCTCATGCCGCGATCAACCCCTCGGCCTGCATAGCGGCGCGCACCGCCGGCCGCTCGCCGATCCTCTGCATGTAGGCGGTGAGATGCGGCCAGGGATCAAGCGAAACACCGGTGACGCTGCCCCAGTTGACGACGGTGAAGAGATAGGCGTCGGCAACCGAGAAGGCCTCGCCGAGCAGATGGGGGCGCCCGTCCGAAAGCAGGCTTTCGACATTGCCGAAGCGCTTCGCCACCTGGGCCGCGGCCGCGTCCTTCGCCTCCGCGCTCGCCGTCTTGCTGAACAGTGGCGAGAATGCCTTGTGCAATTCGGACGAGATGAAGTTCAACTGTTCGTGCAGGCGGGTGCGCTCCAACGTGCCGTTGGCCGGTGCGAGCTTTGCCGCCGGAAAGCGATCTGCGATGTATTGCACGACCGCTGCACCTTCGGTGACGACATCGCCGCTCTCCAGCACCAGTGCGGGCACGTAACCCTTGGGGTTGATGGCCTTGAAATCGGCACCGGTTTCCGTGCGGTGCGTCGCGGTGTCGACCTTGACGATCTCGAAGTCGGCGCCCGCTTCACGCAGGCTGATATGGGGAGAAAGCGAGCAGGCGCCGGGGGCGTAGTAAAGCTTCATGACCAAGTTCCTTGCTGAAATCATCGTCTCCTGTCGAAGACGGGGGAACCTAAGCGCAAGCGATAACCTTTGTATATCAGATAACCTTATGTTACCTCCCTTTCCGGTTTCCCGACGGTAACTGGAAAATATGCCTATGAGCTTGAAAATCCGGAAAAATCGGGCTGCGGCCCTGCCGCCCACCTGCCCGGTCGGCGAGTGCATGGTGTTGCTCGGCGGCGCCTGGACGCCGAACATCCTCTGGTCCTTGAGCGCCGGACCGCGCCGTTTCAGCGAACTCAGGATCGATGTTCCCGGCATTTCGGCAAAGGTGCTGAGCACGCGGCTGAAGGAACTCGAGGAAAAGGGGGCGATCGACAGGCGGATCGTCCCGACTTCGCCGCCCTCGGTGGAGTATAGCTTGAGCGAACTCGGTCTGGAGTTCATTCCGGCGATCCATGCCATCGTCGAAGTCGGCCATCGGCTGAAGCAACGGCGCGAGGCCGAGCGGCTTCGTAGCGAAGGCGCTGACGGGAATGCCATGCCCGCGGCAGTCGCTGGCGCTTGACGTCTACCAGCGCCCCTTCAACGATTGCACGGCGTGCTCGATGAAGGCTCTGACTTTCGGCGTCTCGGCCTGGCGGTCGGCAAAGCAGGCGTAGAAGTCGAAGGGTTCGTGGTCGGTATTGGCCACGCCTTCGCGCGGCACGCCGCCGAAGAGCGGCACCACCAGACCCTGCTCGATCAGCGGTGCTGCGATAAAGGCGCCAAGACGGGTGATGCCGGCGCCGGCGATCGCCATTTCCGCGAGCGTGTCGATGTCGTTGCTGACGATCGTCGCTTTCAGTTCCGGTTCGAAGCGCAGGCCATCGCGGTTGAACGCCCAGCGAAAGATGCGACCGTGTCCGGCATAGCGATAGACGAGGCAATCGTGGTGGACGAGATCTTCGGGTCGTTGCGGCCGGCCGCGTCGCTCCAGATAGGAGGGCGCGGCGCAGATGATCATCGGCACGGAAGCGAGCTTGCGGGCAATCAGGCCCTGTTCGAGTTGCAGGCCGAAGCGCACGCTGATGTCGATGCCCTCTCCGATATGGTCGATTTCCCGGTCGGTGACGACGAGTTCGATCGAGACATCGGGATACCGGACGGCGAAGGACGGCACGAGCGGAGCCACGACATGGCGGCCGAAGGCGACCGATGACGCGATCTTGAGCTGTCCGCGCGGCTCAGTGCTGAGCGCGGAGACGGCTGCGGCCGCGAGTTCCAATTCGTGCACGACGCCGCGCACCCGCTCGTAATAGATCCGGCCGCTCTCGGTCAGGCCAAGCTGGCGCGTGGTGCGGCTCAGCAGCCGGCTGCCGAGTGTCCGCTCCAGCCGCGCGATGTTCTGGCTTGCCGATGCGGGCGTGATCCCCAGCTTGCGCGCGGCCGCGGCGATGCTGCCCTCTTCGACGCTTCTGACGAAACTCTCCACTCCGCGCAGCGTGTCCATAATTTCATCCATCGAATGTTTATGACTATTCGATGGTTTTGCCTATTTCTGACGAAGGTTGCAACCGCCTACCTCGCCGGCCCGTGATCCGTATAGTGCGGCCCGAAGCGAGGGGATGGTCCCCTTGGTCATTGCAGGAGAGTTTCTGATGGAAGATACACTGTCCGCTCCGCGGCTCGCGCGCAGCCGCAAGCTGCCGCCGCGCACGGCGCCCATCGCCTTCGCCTTCTTCATGTCTGCGATCATGGCGTTCTTGATGTGCTGCGTCATCGTCGGCGCCAACACCGGCATCGATGCCGGGTATCCGGCCCGCGTGCTCGGCTCCTACGCGCTCGCCATGCCCGTCGCCTTCGTTTGCGTGTTGCTCGTCCGCCCGCTGGTCGCAAGGCTCGTTGGCGCCGTCTGCCGTCTGCCTGGTTGAGCAGAGCACCGTCCCGGAAAGCCGGGACGGGCTGCCCGATGCATCGCCATGCGGATCAACGGACGGAGCCGCGATAATCCGTCGACGTGGCTGGCAAACAACATCTCCCGCTCATGCGCTCCTGTATAAAGCGTCACGTTGCTTTGGTTTTTGATCGGGAGCAGGGGTATCGTGAACAATACATATGGCAGACTTGCCTCTCATGTTTATAATTTAGACAAATATATTGGAAGGTCCTTCGGCGACGTAGAGTACTATCGGGCGCGGCTTGATGGCTGTGCCGGGCCGATTCTCGAGCCCGCCGTCGGCAACGGCCGGGCGCTGATCCCCTTGCTTGAGGCTGGCTTCGATGTCTGCGCCTTCGACGCTTCGCAGGACATGCTCGATTATTGCCGGGCCCAATGTGTCGAACGCGGGTTTGCCCCGGCATTGTCGCGCCAGATCTTTGAGAGCTTTACCTACGAGCAGCGTTTCGATGCGATCGTCGTTCCCGCCGGCTCCCTGCAATTGATCGGCGATCATGCCGTGGCGAGCGCGGTGCTGAGACGTTTCCACGATCATCTGGCGCCTGCCGGACGTTTGATCTTTGATCTCTATCCGAACGACATGGTCGCGGACCTGCAGCCGAATATCCGAAGCTGGCAGACGGAGACGGGCGACCTGCTGACGTTGAACAGCCAGCGGGTGAAGACGGACTTCATCGGCCAGACCACGGTATCGCACCTGCGCTACGACCTCTGGCAAGTGGGGAGGCTGGTATCGAGCGAGCTCGAGTTCTTCACCATGCGCTGGTGGGGTGTTCAGGAAATGGTGCTC
>NZ_JAEPRP010000361.1:0-1599 GCF_016652895.1 Ensifer sp. SSB1 | reverse complement strand
GTGACCATGGAGACGATGGCGAGCCCGAGCGTTACGACCTTGTCGTAGTTGAGGCCGACATTGCGGGCGATCGCTTCGCCCATGCCGATGACGGTGAAGCGTGCGGCGGTCGCATAGGCGACGAGGGTGAGCGCGAAACCGATCCACAACAGCTCGTAGCGGCCACGCAGCACCACCGAGAAGTCACCGGACATCCAGGCGCCCATCGACTGCATCAGGTCGTAGCGATAGGCGACGAAGGTGGTGATGGCGTTGACGACGCCGCCGAGCATGAGACCGATGAGCGGCACCATCAGCGCGGAGTGCAGGGGAATGCGGCGCAGGATCTGCAGGAACAGGGCGGTGCCGGCAAGTGCCGTCAGCGCCGCGAAAACCATCTTGCCGGCGACCGGCAGGTTGGGAGCGATGAGCATGGCGAGCAGCATGCCGAGCGCGGCGGACTCGGCCGTGCCGGCCGTCGACGGCTCGACGAAACGGTTGCGGGCCAGCATCTGCATGATCGTGCCGGAAACCGCGAGACCGGCGCCTGCGAGCATCAGCGCAAGCGTGCGCGGCAGACGGCTCTCGACAACCAGGAACCAGCCGCGGCCGTCGTCGGCTGCGGCGAGGCTGCCGACGCCCGTGAAGATGCTGGCGGCAGCAAGCAGGAGGATGACGGGAATGGCGATCAGGACCGGTTTCATCGTTCGGGCCTGTTCTGCCTGTTGTTCGTTTTGGCTACCGCCTGCATGTCCCTTGTCCGTTTTGCGCTCGACGCTCCCCACGGAAAAGTCAAGCTCGCCGTCGCGTCGTGGCACTTCGCGAACGGCCTGTCTTACTCTTATATATGATTGGCTTCGTCAAGTTTTCTGCGACATCTTCGGCACGTGGAGCCTGCGCATTGCTCTCATCGGAAAATCGCGCTACGACGACCGATAAAAGATGAGGAAAATAGTCATGATTATATCTCCGTTTTCTAATGGTCTGCGCAGCCTCGCCGTCGCGGCAGCACTGGCGATTGCCGGTGGCGCGCCCGTCCTGGCCGAGACGCTGAAGATCGAGCACAGCAGCGGCGTCACCGACGTGGAGAAAAGCCCGAAGACCGTGCTGGTCTATGACTTCGGCATGCTGGAGACGCTGGATATGCTCGGCATTCCGGTTGCCGGCGTTCCCGGCTCGGCAATCCCGCCGTCGCTCGAAAAATACAAGGCGGATAGCTATCCGAAGATCGGCACGCTTTTTGAGCCCGACTACGAAGCCATCAACGCGGCGGAGGCAGACCTGGTGATCGTCGGGGGCCGCTCGCAGGCGAAATACGCCGAAGTCGCCAAGATCGCGCCGACGATCGATCTGACCTCCGACGACAAGGATATCATCGGCAGCGTCAAGAAGAATGCCGAGATCCTCGGGCAGATCTTCGGCAAGGAAGCGGAAATCAAGGCAAACGTCGACAAGCTCGACGCCTCGATCGAAAAGCTCCGCGGCATTGCGGCAGAGAAGGGCACCGGACTGATCCTGCTCACGACCGGCGGCAAGATCAGTGCCTATGGCAAGGGATCGCGTTTCGGCGTGCTGCATGATGTCTTCGGCATCAAGCCGGCCGATCCGGAGCTGCAGGTG
>NZ_JAEPRP010000360.1:0-1622 GCF_016652895.1 Ensifer sp. SSB1 | reverse complement strand
ATCCGAGCGCCGCCAACATCAGTGACGTTCAGGAGACGACCAACCGGATCGTAGGTCCGCCCCTGGTCGAGGATCCAGGCCGTGCCGTTGTGCGACCACTGGCCGATCACATGGCCATAGGTGCTGGTATACGTAGCAGTTTGGCGGCCGGCCTCATCAACCGACAGTTGTTGATAGAGGACGGCATTGTTCGTGCTGGACGACGCCGTCGCATAGGCTTGGTAGCGGTTGGTGCGTGCACTACCATCCGGATTTGCCGTGCGCACAACCCGGTCCTGCCAATCGTAGGAATTGGTCGTCCATTGCGCGGCTTCGTTGGCAAAGCGTGGATGAGCGGTCTTGGCAGCGTTGCCGCGCGCGTCATAGACGGTGTCGACGACCCGCGCCTGTCCCGTACCGGGTTCACCTGGAGAATGGGAACGCCAGGGTCGGCCAAGACCATCGAAGTAGGTGCGCTTGATGACCTCGCTGCCTGTCGACGAACGTGGCTCGTGGGTACGGACCGCCTGCAGGGTGGGATCGCCCTCGTTATCGTAGCGGGTATTCACATATCGTCCTGAGCCCGAATGCGTGTAGGCGAAGGGGCGGCAGAAAGGGTCATAGCCGAAACGCTCGATGATACCGTTGGCATCGGTCTTCGAGGACGGAAGGCCGCAGACCAGATCGTAGCCCGTGGTCGTCACGAAGCGGGTGTCGGCCGTGTTGCCGCCGGTGGCGAAGTAACGAGGCCCGCGTTCCTTCACGGGGAACATGACATAGGTTGTGTCGTAGTCCCATTCGGTGCGTGAACCCGCACCGTCCACTGCCGCAACCCGGTTGCCACGGCTATCATAGCCGTAGCTTCGTGTGACACTTTTCCAGACGTTATCGACGTCACCGCGCTTGGAATGGAACACATGCCGCGTCAGATTGCCTTTGGTGGGCGAAGTCGCGGCATCCGCCGCACCATCATAATGAAACGCCTCGGATTTGAGATAGTCCGTCCCGCTATGTCCTCTGACGACTGCCTTCGTGTGCGGCAGCGAGACGATGTAGGCGGTCGTATTCGGCGCATAGCGCTGCAACGTCCAGACCTCGTCGCCACTGACATCGGTACGCCCAAAGTCCTTGATATCGGTGACATTGCCGTACGCGTCGAATGCTCGCTCGGTGCGCAGCTTCAATGTAACCGTCTCGTTCAAGGTCGTGTCGGTGGCGACATTCTTCACCCAGTAGGGCTTGCTCGCCGCATTGACCTGATAGCTCTCCACCACTTCCTTGGATGCGGTATTTTCCCCGTTGCGAGACAGCGTGCGCTCCGGAAGACCGTAGCTCGCCAGATCCTGGCGGTAGCTCGTCTGGACAACCGGGCGCTGCGCCTCGCCGTTTGCGGCGGGCTTCGTCATCGTGATCGTGCGGAAGCCGAGGAACTTACGCGCCTTCGCATTATAGAGGCCACCGCCATAGGCGTAATCAGTCTGCGCGACGACACCGCGACCATCGTTGACCGTCAGCTTCGTTACCGGGTGCAGGACCTGTGGCAGGAAGGTGTTGGCAAAGCGCGTGGATGGCGTGTACTCGACCGCGAGCGTGCCGCCCGTCTCCAGCGTGACACTGCGCAAGAGGTTCGGATTGCCCGCACC
>NZ_JAEPRP010000359.1:0-1642 GCF_016652895.1 Ensifer sp. SSB1 | reverse complement strand
GCGGTCGTTACGGAGGCCGAAGTCGAGGCACAGCCGGCAGAAGCCGCTGCCGCCTAACCGGTGGTCGAAGAGGAAGCGCCGGCGGAAAAGCCCAAGGCAAAGCCGAAGCGCACCCGCAAGACCAAGGCCAAGGCCGCTGAAGAAGCCGCAGCCGCTTCCGTCGACGGCGACGAAAGCAACGGCGGCGAAATGGCCGCGATGGTCGACACCGACGCCATCTCCGAGGACGTCGACAGCCGCCGTCGTCATGACGACGACGATGATGACGACGACAGCCACGATGGTGAAAAGGAAATCATCGAATCCGTCGGCGCCGAAGACGCCATGGAAGAGGTTCCCGATCGCCAGGTCCGCAAGCCCCGCAAGCAGTACCGCATCCAGGAAGTCATCAAGCGCCGCCAGATCCTGCTCGTCCAGGTCGCCAAGGAAGAGCGCGGCAACAAGGGCGCGGCGCTGACAACCTACCTGTCGCTCGCCGGTCGCTACTCGGTGCTGATGCCGAACACGGCGCGTGGTGGCGGCATCTCCCGCAAGATCACCAACCTGCAGGACCGCAAGCGCCTGAAGGAAATCGCCCGCGGCCTCGAAGTGCCGCAGGGCATGGGCGTGATCCTGCGCACGGCCGGTGCGAACCGCACCAAGGTCGAGATCAAGCGCGACTTCGAATACCTGATGCGCCTGTGGGAAAACGTCCGCACGCTGACGCTGAACTCTACGGCCCCCTGCCTCGTCTATGAGGAAGGCAGCCTGATCAAGCGCTCGATCCGCGATCTCTACAACAAGGACATCGGCGAGATCATCGTTTCCGGCGAGGAAGGCTACAAGGAAGCCAAGGGCTTCATGAAGATGCTGATGCCGAGCCACGCCAAGGTGGTTCAGCCCTATCGCGATGTGCATCCGATCTTCTCGCGCTCCGGCATCGAAGCGCAGCTCGACCGTATGCTGCAGCCGCAGGTAACGCTGAAGTCCGGTGGCTACATCATCATCAACCAGACCGAAGCGCTGGTTTCGATCGACGTCAACTCCGGTCGTTCGACCCGTGAGCACTCGATCGAAGACACGGCGCTCCAGACGAACCTTGAGGCAGCGGAAGAAGTTGCTCGCCAGTTGCGCCTGCGCGACCTTGCCGGCCTCGTCGTCATCGACTTCATCGACATGGAAGAAAAGCGCAACAACCGCGCTGTCGAGAAGAAGCTGAAGGACTGCCTGAAGAACGATCGCGCCCGCATCCAGGTCGGCCGCATCTCGCATTTCGGCCTGCTCGAAATGTCGCGCCAGCGCATTCGTGCCTCGGTGCTCGAATCGACGATGCAGACCTGCCCGCACTGCAACGGCACGGGTCACGTTCGCTCGCAGTCCTCCGTCGCCCTGCACGTGCTGCGCGGCATCGAAGAGTACCTGCTCAAGAACACCACGCACGACATCACCGTGCGCACCATTCCGGATATCGCGCTCTACCTGCTCAACCAGAAGCGCGGCACGATCATGGATTACGAAGCCCGTTTCGGCGTTTCGATCATTATCGAGGCTGATGCCCATGTTGGTGCGCAGCACTTCGCGATCGATCGCGGCGAACCGGTCGAAAACCCGGTCAAGATCGAGCAGCTTCTGCATTTTGAGCCGGAGCCGGAAGAAGATGACG
>NZ_JAEPRP010000062.1:14845-37775 GCF_016652895.1 Ensifer sp. SSB1 | reverse complement strand
AGCGTGCGCCGCGGCAAAACGCTGTTGGTTGATTGGCGCTGGCTCTTGATACCCCCCCCCCCCGTTGTGTCGAGTGGTTCAAGCCTAACCCGTAGTGCCATTTATTCAATAATATCTATGGAAATTATGGACTAAAATTCGAGAGCCGTGCGAAGCAAACATTCGAACGGCGTGAGGTTCCGGGGAAATTCCGTCCGGGCCGTCGCTACTAGCGCTGGTGAACGCTCCCGCGCGTCGATACTGGGCACACGTCGAATGCACGGTGGTAGGCGGGTGGAACTGCAAATACCCTCACGTCTGGCCGAGCTATGCACACCGCGTCAGGTGAAGTTGGTTGCAGAGCGCACATGAAAAGCCCTGCTTTGCCATTCGGCAAAACAGGGCTTTGTGGCGATCGGATTTTCGGTTCACTCCACCCGGAAGCGGACGCTGAGCCTTCACGACTACACTATTCCGGGCGGAGACGCCCAGAACCGGTCTCAGCAGCGGCCGAGGCTTGGTCGTGTCATCAGTTCGTTGGTGAGATGTGCCCTCTTGTCTCCGCACTCCTCTGCCTCCTTGAGCAGTGACGCGAGCGCCAACTCGAGGCAGTATTGCACGCCTTCGACATTGAGGGTCTTGGCGGAGTCGCGCGCATAGGTGACAAGGCGAGCCAATGCCAGCAGTTCCTTTTCCTTGTCTTCCGGCTCCACCGGTACAGCAAATGAAGATAGCATGATGTTCCCCAGCTCCCTATGGATCGGCCAGATCCAGTTCAGCGTGAGCAATCATAGCGTGACTGCGCGGCAGTGCGCGTGACATGAGCGTGACACACGTTGTATGGGAAAACCCCGCGCTTAAGATGAAGCGTCAGGTTGACCGGACAACCTCTTCCACATGCTGGTAGAATTGAATTTCCAGTATTTCGCCACAACTGCTCGTTGGTTCGGCGCGTTGTGCAGCGCACTAAGCAAAAGCAACGCATCGATCCGCTTCTGATCGACGAATTCAGCGGCAAGCAGGTCTTTGAGGGTCGAGCGGTCGATGCCTGCGGTAAGGCGCGCGCGTGCGACCACCGCGGTCCAGGTGCGCTCCTTGTAGAAGATGCCGGCCGCCGCGGTGGCGATTGCCGCTGCCGCCTCCGCAGAAAGAAGTTGGCGATCCCGAAGGCGCCTGAGGGTCATGTCCACATTCACGAGCGGCAGGGTCAGCGGCAGGTGCCCGAGCTCAGCCGGGCCGTGGATCAGGGCGACATCGGCATCGTCCACGCGCTCGCATTGCGCATATTGACGATAGACCTCGCCAATGCCCGTCATACCGAAGGGAGCGCATTCGGCAGCGCGCAGCGCACCCATGCTGGCTGCACCGAAGACCTGAACGCCTTGCGTCAGCGCGTAGAGAATCTCCTTGTGCCAGACCGGTGCCACCTGTTCGAAATAGCCATCGACAAGGCCGATGGCTATCGCTCCGCGCTCGGTCGCGCTGAGAATGTCGCCCTGGACGGCAGGTGGCAGGACGGTGATGGCATCGCCCGCAATTTTCTGCGCGTCCGGCAGCGTCGGGCCCACGAAGACGATCTTCATTAGACCTCCAGCGCGCGCGCTAGCGCCCGCGCTCCGAAGCGGCGCTTGCGCAGCCCATCGGGGTTTTCGAGGTCGGGAACGAGAACCTTGACGACAGAGAACGGCATTGCCCCCTCTTCGACCAGCGGTACGACGACGATCGAGCCGATACGGGCCTCCTCGAGCCGCTGCATCACGAAGCGCAGCAGTTCCTGCGGTCCGCCCCCGGCGTTGGTCGCGGCTGCCGTTTTCCTTTGAGGCACCGCCTCGAACAGGCGCTGCGTCTCGCTCGGAAGGGGACGGCTAAAAGTCTCGGGAAAGACGTCGTCGCGGGCGCCGCTAATATAGGTGAGCCGCGACTGGGCGGCTTCCGTCACGGCGCGGATGGCGGCTCTTCGCGCCACCGGGTGCGCGCCATGGCCGATCGTCACGTCGTGGTAGCAGGGGTGCCGCGCGGTCAGAATGCCGGCGCCGGCTAGGGTCGCCGCATAACAGGGGATTGCGACGTCGCTGGTCATATCGAATAGACGCAGTTGCAGGCCGCAGGCCACGATCTGCCGCTCCATCTCGTCGAGGATCGGATCCTCGAACGATGCCGGATCAATGGAAGTTCTGAGCTTGCCGTCCAGCGGCAACAGACGCCAGAGCGTTTCGGCGTCGCGCTCGATCCGCTCCAGCAGGCCGTGCAGGATGGCCTCGGTCTCAGTGTTGCCGGAGGCAAGGCCGTCGGAGGATTGCCAGTATCGGCAGCGGTCGATGGTTCGGTCGAGCGTCGTTGCGTGAAGCGGCGCCCAGGTGCTGGATCCATCCGCCAGATCGAAGCCGCTGAGCCAGGCGATCATCTCGTCGTCTCCGAGATCGGCCGAGCCGGCGGCCACCAGACCCGGAAGCGACAGAGCCCGGTCCCCGCTCTCGCACAGTGCCCGTCGGGTCGCCGTTCTGGACGGAACGGTAGGCGCACAGGCAACGGCCCGTTCGATCGCCTCCATCGCGGCCGAAATCTTGGCGTCGCTATCGCTGATGCCTTTTCCTTGATTGATGACGATCGACCGCGCATTCGGGGAAACGGCGCTCCAGACCGGGATCCCGATCTTGTCGAGCCCGGTCAGGCGCGCAAGCCGGCTGACGCCGAATGTCGGCAAAAGCGGCGCGATGCGCCGAAGGGTCTCTTCGGGCGAACAGGCACGGTCGCTGTATGAAAGCATTCCGGCCGTCGGATGACCGATACGATCATCCGACGGCCGGTCAATTTCGGTGGCCTGCGCCACGTGTCGGCGCTAGCCGTCCATGAATCCGCCGGAAACCGAACCGGACGAGGCGGCCAGCACGGCGAGGTTCACACCCTTGTGCACTGTCGCGCCGCCGTTGCTGCGCAGGTCGTTGGCCGATGCGAGCGGTCCCTGTGTCGGCGTCGGAATTAGCGTCACCGTTCCCGCGTCCAGATCGGCCATCCAGAGCCTGTCATCGCCTTCCACACCAATTACCACCACTTTCGCCATTTGCCCCTCCTGGCTTTCACTGAATGAAGACGTCAGAAGCCTGCCTTGCGCAGGCCTTCGCAATAATGGACTCGCTGCCACTCTTCCCTAAAGGGAACGATTGCCATCCATTTGTCGAGATCAAAATCCGGGTGTACGTCGAAAGTTTTGCGGACGTATTGGCGGGCCTTTTTCCTGTTGCCAAGCATGCCCCAGCTCGCCGCCGACAACCGGTCTGCAGGCGTCGGATCGCGCATGCGCTCGATATAGGCGATGGCCTGCTCGTACTGGCCGAGCGAGTAGCTGGCGCCGGCCGCGGTCCAGAAATATTCGTCCGGCGCAATCGGATTGAGGTCGAGCGCGGCCTGGATCTTGCGTAGCCCGCCCTCGGGACGCGAGGCCTGCACCAGCGTGTCGGCGTAGCTCGCGATCACGTTGGCATGCTGCGGGCTCAGCGCCTCCGCCTTGTCATGGTACTCCATGCTCTCATCGAACTGTCTCAGATAGAGCTTGACGACGCCGAGCTCGCGATAACCGGTTGCCAGGGTGTCATCGGCTCCCACCGCGTCGCGCGCATGCCGCTCCGCAAGCGCCAACAGTTCGCTGTCGCCACGTGCCGTCAGCAGCCACTCGAAGAAGTAGCTGCGTGCCAGGCCACTCATCGCCGGCGCAAAGTCGGAATTCTCGTACAGCGATTCACGGAAGCTCTTGCGAGCGCGCCGCACTTCCGGAAGGTTGAGCTGCTTGAGGTAGCGTTGCCCGAGCAGGAAACTGCGATAGGACCCGACATTGGTTTCGTAGGTCTTCCGGTGTGTCTCGTTGCGCTCCACCTGGCTGGCGATGGCATAGGCGATCTGCAGTGCGATCTCCCGCCTGGAAGTCATCAACCCGTCGCCGTCGATATTGAAGCGGTCAGCCCAGATCACTTCGTCATTGGCAAAGAAGATCAGTTGGGTGAACAGGGTCAGTCGGCTGCCCTCGTCCGTCAGGCGCGTATCGAGGATGTAGCTGATGGCGTGCTTCTGGTAGGTGTTTGCCTTGTCGGACTGAAGGCTGATCTGCGCGGCCGTGTAGGGTGCAATGACCGAAACCGAACGAAGCGCACAAAGACCGATGGTGACGTCCTCGATCAGGGCGCTTGCAAACTGGGTGGAGGGACTGTCGATCGCTCCATTGCTCGGCGGAAGCAGTACGACACGCGGCGGACGCAAGTCGGCAGCTGGCTCCGCAACTGGCGCGAAGATCGTCGAAGCTGGCGGTCGCCATTCCGCGACCGCGGGAACGACCGGGGCATTGCTGTGCGCGATTGCCCTTGCCTCGAGGGGATTGCCCTCCAGCTGAAAGACCTGGGTCAGGATCTTGCGCACATCTTCGTCGAGCGGATTGCGCTCGAGGAGCCGTGCTGCGGCCGCCTTGACCAGCTTGCGCTGGCTCTTCGTCGCTTCCGGTACGGCTGCAAGCAAGCTTTCGCGCAGGAGCGTCATGTGCTCGCCGCGCTGACGCTCGATCCAGCCGTGGAGCGCTTGCCCTTGCGACTTCAGATCCTTGAGGAAGTCCTCCTGGAACGTCGTCGCCGCCAGCTGGAAGCGGGTGAGAGGATCGTCCGTGTCTCGGCTGATTTCATCGAGATCGCTCTGCAGCCGATCGACGTCGAGCCCGACCGACGTTTGCGAGAAACTCAGGAAATGGCAGCCGAGTTCGTCCTGTCGCGCGCTGATCCGGGAGATCGTCTTGCGCAGATTGACGAAGGCCTGGCTGGGGACGACTTCATCCCACAACAGCTTGGCAATGTCGTTTCTCGACTGCTCGCGATGTCCGCCGACGATCAGATAACAAAGGATGAGCAGACCCTTTTCCGGAAAGGCCACTTCGCGCCCGTCGGCATCGACGAGGCGCAAGCGCCCGAGGGTCTGCAGTCTGAATGTCATCCGGTCATTCCTGTCGGGCGCAAACGATTATCCGTGCAAATCCTGGGCGTGGCTCGTTCCCGCGCGGCTGCTTTCCGTCTCCGGCGTCTGGGCCACGGCGGCGACGAGCGAGATGATCTTCTTGCGCAGCACCGGATCCGTGATCTTCAGGAAAGCACGGTTGAGCGCGATGCCTTCCTTCGACGAAACGAAGGAGGAGATTTCGCTCGGTTCGCGTGTCGTGTCGCCGGCGCCGTTGCGGGCAGCGGCGTCGTCGCCTTCCTGGAAGAAGAAGCTCGGATGAACGCCGAGGATATCGGCGATCGCCTGAAGACGGCTGGCGCCGATGCGGTTGGTGCCTTTTTCGTACTTCTGAACCTGCTGGAATGTGATCCCGAGGCCGTCGGCCAGCTTCTCCTGGCTCAACCCGGCCATCAACCGACGCATCCTGACGCGGGAACCGACAAAGACATCAATCTGGCTGGGGGCTTTTGTGTTCACTTGTATTTCCTCCGCACGTAGGAGTGGTCAAATCATACATATGAGTTTGCTTGAATAAATCTCCCGATGCAATCACTACGGGCTAAAACACGGAGATTTGCAAGGCCGCCCCGGTTTTCCAGGGGGTGAGCCGGACGATGCCACAACGATTGGTGCACAAGCGCGCGCATTGTGGCGGATCACGGAGGCCAACTTGCCTCGTTTACGCCAAAATACAGGGGCGCCGGGCGCGAATCGATCCGGCGTCAACGCGCTTGCGACTGTGCGAATGGCCGGGTCCCATCATCCTCATTCAACGGCCTGTTACGGTCGCCGTTACTGTTACGTACTTGTGCTGTCACGGCTCCTGAAGAAGCTGCGATCATACCGGCTCTATGTCCGCGCCTTACCTGCCTGCTGGCGGCATGAGGGGGCAGAACGGCGCCGGCTCGGATTGCTGCTAGATGCCGGAGAACCGAAATGCGCAGATTGACCCTGGCCTTGACCCTGTTGGCGATTGCTTCCGTTCCGGCGCAGGCCGGTCCGGCAACGACAAGCGCGTCCGTCAATTTCCGGGAAGGCCCGGGCACCGGTTTCAACAGTCTGGGCACGATTGCGGAAGGCGCGGAGGTCGACGTCAAGGAATGCGACGATGCCGGCACATGGTGCGCTGTCAGCTTCAGCGGCCAGAACGGCTTTGTCAGCGGCAAGTACCTGAACGATGCCGACCCGAAGGGGCTTGGCTGGCCGCGCGCCTTCAAGACCGACAGCGGCGCGACCATCACGCTCTACCAGCCGCAGATCAATGCGTGGAAGGACTTCGCTGATCTCGATGCGCTGATCGCGGCCGAGTACAAACAGTCCGACGATGCCAAGCCGATTTACGGCGTCATCGGGGTCACCGGAAAGACCGACGCCGACAGCGCGACCGGCCAGGTCGTCGTTTCCGACATCAAGATGACGGAGATCAATTTTTCCGTCCTCGACCGGAAGGAATTGGCGGATCTCGCGCTTGAGGTCGGAAAGCTGATGCCGGTCGGAACCATCACCATTTCCGAGGACAAGTTGACGGCGAGCCTCGCCGACTACGAGCGGCTCGGTAATGTCGAAGGGCTGAAGGCCGATCCGCCGCCGATCTTTGTCAGCAAGAAACCGGCGGTGCTGGTGCAGACCGACGGCAAGGCGGTGTTCGCGCCGGTCAAGGGTGTCGAGGGCCTGTCCTTCGCCGTCAACACCAATTGGGACCTGTTCAAGGTCGATGCGGACGGCACCTATTATCTGCGCAACGACAAGTCCTGGCTGCAAGCGAAGGACCTAGCCTCGGGGTGGCAGCCTGCGCCGTCGCTGCCCGACATTCTTGGCAAGCTGCCGGACGACGACAACTGGAAGGATGCGAAGGCGGCAATTCCGCCGCAACCGGACAAGGTCGTGATGCCGGATGTCGTCTATTCGGACAAACCTTCCGAGCTGCTCGTCTTCGACGGCGAGCCGAAGCTGGAGCAGGTGCCGGGCACCGGCCTCAAGGTTGCGACCAACAGCGAGAGCGATGTCTTCTACCGCGATGCGGATTCCAACTGGTACATCCTCGTCTCCGGCCGCTGGTTCGCGAGCTCTTCTCTCGATGGTCCGTGGACCTTCGCGACGCCCAAGCTTCCCGAAGATTTCCAGAACATCCCGCAGGATGCCGCCTATTACACGGTGCGCGCGTCCGTTCCCGGCACGTCTGAAAATGCCGAAGCGCGACTGAAGGCAAGCATTCCCGAAAAGGCGCGCGTGGCGCTCGATGGGTCGGTCACGGTCGACGTGACCTATAGCGGCGATCCGAAGTTCGAGCAGATCGACGGCACTTCGCTCACCTACGCCGTGAACACGAACGAGACCGTCATCAAGGTCGGCGACAAGTACTTCGTCGTGAAGGACGGGATCTGGTTCGTCGGCGACAAGCCGACCGGACCGTTTAGCGTCGCCAAGGCGGTGCCGGACGAGATCTACCAGATCCCGCCATCTTCGCCGGTCTACAACGCGACCTATGTGCGGATCTACGAGACGGAGCCTGATGCGGTCTGGTTCGGCTACACGATGGGCTATCTCGGTGCCTATCTCGCCTGGGACACCTTCGTCTACGGCACCGGCTGGTACTATGACGACTATTGGGACTATGGCTGGGCCGGCGGCGGCTATTGGCCTTACTATCCGCGCCCGGTGACCTATGGTGTCGGCGCGTTCTACAATCCGGCTGTCGGGACCTTTGGCCGCTATGGCTATGCCTATGGCCCCTACCGCGGCATCGCCGCCGGCGCCGCCTACAATCCGCGCACCGGGACCTATATGCGCGGCGCTGTCGGCTACGGACCGAATGGCGACCGGGGCTTCGTCGCGGCTTACAATCCGCGCACCGGCAACGCCGCGATCGCGCGTGGCGGGCACAATGTCTACGGCAGCTGGGGTACGGCGGCCGTCAAGCACGGCTCGGACTTTGCGCGCATCTCCGGCGGCGCGACTGCGGGCGGCGCCGGGATGCATTGGCGCACGTCAGACGGCAATCACGGCTTTGTCGCCGGTGGCAAGGGTGGCGACGTCTATGCCGGGCGTGACGGAAGCGTCTATCGCCGCGACGACGGACAATGGCAGAAGCACACGCCGGACGGCTGGCAGCCAGTCGACAAGCCGTCGATCCAGGATCGGGCCAAGGCGGGCGAACAGTTCTCTGCCAATCATCCGGATGCGGCCCAGAACCTGAATCAGCGGATCGAGACACGTCAGTCCGGCCAGGGAGCAGGCGCCAGAACATTGGACCGGGCACCCGACCATCTGGCCATCGACAACATCGGGCGACAGCTCGGCAACCAGCGCGCCTTCGAACGCCAGTCCTTCGATCAGCGCCCGCTGAACTTCCCGAGCAACGGAGGCGGTGGCTTTGACCGTCCGGGCGGCTTCGGGGGAGGTGGCTTCGAAGGAGGTGGGTTCCACGGCGGCGGCGGCTTTCAAGGCGGCGGCGGTTTCCATGGTGGGGGCGGCTTCAGTGGAGGCGGTGGTTTCCATGGCGGTGGCGGTTTCCGCCGTCGCTGATCTGCGGCGAAAGGGCATTGGCAGAACCGCCTATAGGTATGTTAGCATTTGTAAAAGTTGAGAATCGTGCCGGTCGGGGGACCGGCATGATCGGTGGGGGTGGTAAGCATGGGCTGTGTCGGGTCGTCGCATCGTTTTCTGGGGCCGCTTTTCGGCCTTCTTGTGTTGCTTTCAATCGTCTTCGGACCCGTCGCCAAGGGATTTGCGCAGGAGCCGGCACCCGCCGCGCCGCCTGCCAAGGTCCAGCAACTGATCCAGCTTCTTGACGACCCTGAGGTGAAGCAGTGGCTTTCGGCGAAACAGGCACCTGCCGCCACTGCGGCTGAGGCTGAGGCGCCGGCGACCGGTATCGTCGCTCGATGGACAGCCCAAATCAGGCACCACCTGACAGGCATCAGCAATGCGGTGCCGCGCGTTCTCCCGGAAATAGAGGCCGCGCGGGACCGCCTGGCTGGCGACATGGCGAACCATGGCGCCGCTCCGATCCTCAAGGGTTTCTTCTTCATTCTGCTGATCGGCTATGGCGCCGAATATCTCTTGCGCTGGGTGCTGAAGCGCAGCCTTCAGGGCGCGGTCCTGACGGGGCCGGCCCGAACGATATTGACACGAGTGCTGCCGCTCATCGTTTTCGCGGCCGCCAGCATGTCGGTGCTCGCGATCGCCGACTGGCCGCCGCGGTTGGAGGCGACGATCGCACCGTTGCTTGGTGCCTGGATCGGCGCCCGCCTGCTGATGATCATCGCCGCGGCTGTGCTGACCGGTGGGCCGGCAAGCGAGGAGAGTGCAGACGGGCGGGTCGGCTACATGTCGCTCACGGCGGATGATGCCCGCTTCTGGCACCGGCACAGCCTGTGGCTGATCGGCGCTGCGGCGCTGGTATGGGGCGTCGGCGATGCAATGCGGGCGCTATCCATTTCGGATGACGTACATGATCTCGTCTCCGCTGCCCTCGGTCTCGTCGTTCTGGTGCTCGGGATCGTGACGGTGGTGCGTCGGCCCGTCGGCACCGTCATTGGCTCGCGACGCATTGTCGGTAACGTCCTGTTGGTCGCCTTCCTGATCGTCTTGTGGATGCTTTGGGTCGCCGGCATGGATGTCCTGTTCTGGATCGGCCTCTACTTGATCGGCATGCCGCCGTTGCTGCGCTTCACCAGCGCCTTCACCAAAACCTTGCTGCAGGCTTCCGCCGAAGACGACGTGCATGTGATGCGCAACATCTTGATCGAGCGCGGCGCCCGACTGCTGGTCATTGCTCTGGCGGCTGGCTGGCTGGCGCTGGTCTTCAAGGTCAGTGCGACGGCGATGATGCATGACGACGCCTTCAACCGGGTGGTCCGCGGGCTGCTCGCCGGTATCGTCATTCTGCTGGCGGCAGATCTCATCTGGCAGCTCGTAAAGGGTTTCATCAATCTGCGGGTCAAGCAGGCCAACCACGCGACCGAGGACCCGGCGGAGCGCGCCCGCAATACCCGTCTGATGACATTGCTGCCGATCCTGCGCAATTTTCTCGCGGCCTTCATCGCCGTCGTGGCGGTGCTCATGGTGCTCTCCGGCCTCGGCGTGGAAATCGGCCCGCTGATTGCCGGTGCCGGTGTCTTCGGCGTGGCCATCGGCTTCGGCTCGCAATCGCTCGTCTAGGACGTCATCAGCGGCATCTTCTACATGATGGACGATGCCTTCCGCATCGGCGAGTATATCCAGAGCGGCAGCTACAAGGGCACGGTCGAATCGTTCAGCATTCGCTCCGTCAAGCTGCGCCATCACCGCGGCCCGGTCTTTACCGTACCTTTCGGCTCGCTCGGCGCGGTGCAGAACATGAGCCGTGACTGGGTGATCGACAAGTTCCTGATCAACGTCTCCTTCGACGCTGATGTCGCCAAGGTGAAGAAGCTGGTGAAGGGAATTGGTGCCAAGCTGCTCGAGGATCCTGATGTCGGGCCGTTGATCCTGGAAACGGTCAAGATGAAGGGCGTCGAGAATTTCGGCGACTATGGGATGACCTTGAGTTTTGCCATGAAGACGAAGCCGGGGAACCAGACGCAGGTAAGGCGTCGGGCCCAGGTGATGATCAAGGAAGCCTTCAAGGAAAACGGCATCAGCTTCGCATCGCCGACGGTGCAGGTGGCAGGCGACGAGCAGCAGCATTCCGTTGCGGCCGCCGCTGCGACCCGCGACGCGATCGCCAAGAAGAATGCCGCCGCGGCCCTCGCCGAAGGCGGTGCGCCGGAGGAATAGGATCCATCGGGAAGGTTTCTCGGGCCTGGGAGGCCGATCATGAAACGCCTGCTTGTGGGATTGGTGCTGCTTGTGCTGTGTGCGGGCGGCGGCGCCTGGGCGCAGTCGGACGAAGCCTTCGTCCGGTCGATGTTTGTCCCGCACAGGGACGATTTCGACGGGATGGAAAAGCGACGCATCGTCCGGATCATCGTGCCGTTCAGCAAGACGATCTACTTCATCGATCGGGGCCAGCAACTGGGCACGGCCGTCGAATTCGGGACGGCGCTTGAGAACGAACTCAACAAGAGCCGCAAGAAGCAGATCGACAAGATCCGCGTCGGTTTCGTGCCGATGCCGCGGGCGAAGCTTCTCTCGGCACTGGAAGAAGGGCTTGGCGATATCGTCATGGCCAACCTGACGATCACCGAAGCGCGGCGAGCGAAGGTCGATTTCACCGCTCCGCTCTACGATGAAGCGAGGGAGGTTCTGGTCACCGGCCCTTCGGCGCCCGTGATCGCCAGCCTTGACGACCTGAGCGGACAGGAAATCCACGTGCGCCGCTCCAGCAGCTACTACGAACACCTGGCGACGCTCAGCGCCGGTTTCGAAAAGTCCGGTCGCGCACCGATTGCCTTGAAGGACATGGACGAGAATCTCGAGGACGAAGACGTCCTGGAGGTGATCAACGCCGGACTGCTGCCATGGACCGTCATCGATATGTACAAGGCGAATATCTGGTCGAAGGTCTTCACCGACCTCAAGGTGAGAGAGGATATTGCCGTCTCGAATCACGGTGAAATCGCCTGGGCAATCCGCAAAGACAGCCCGAAGCTCAAGGCCGTTCTTGATGACTTCGTCAAGGGCCATAAGATCGGCACCACCTTCGGCAACATCCTGAGAAACACCTATTACAAGGGTGACAAGATGCTGAAGCGGGCCTATGCGCCTGATGACGTCGAACGTTTCAAGCAACTCGTCGAGATCTTCCGCAAGCACGGAAGCACCTATTCTTTCGATCACCTGATGCTGATGGCGCAGGGTTACCAGGAATCGCAACTCGATCAGACCCGGCGCAGCCAGCGTGGCGCGGTCGGCATCATGCAACTGTTGCCGTCGACTGCGGCGGACAAGGCGGTTAACATCCGCGGTATCGACAAGGACGAGAATCTGAACGTCGAAGCCGGATCGAAATACCTGCGTTTCCTGGTCGATACCTATATCAACGATCCGGCCGTGGCGCCGCGCGACCAATTGCTGTTTGCCTTCGCGGCCTACAATGCCGGGCCCGGGAACCTGCGGAAGTTCCGGGCAAAGGCCAGCGAAATGGGGCTCGATCCGAACCTCTGGTTCGGCAATGTCGAAAATGCCGCCGCCGCGATCGTTGGGCGCGAGACGGTTCAATATGTCAGCAATATCTATAAGTACTATGTCGCCTATAGCCTGCTTGCGGCCCATGATGCTGACACGGCCGCGACGAAAATCGAAAACAAGACGGCGACCACCGCGCCATAGGCGCAGGTGTTGCTCGCCAGTAGTGGAGGTCTCGAAATGGTCGCTGTGAAAAGCAACTCGCTGGTGAGACGGTCGGCGGCCTTCCTTTGCCTTTGCGCTTTGACACTCGCGGGCTGCACGACCCCGGATCTTGAACCGATCCCCGGCAGCATCACCTACGGCGGCCAGCCGCGGACGAAACTGACGAAGGCGCCCGTGGGCAGCATCGTTCCGCACCGTTTCACCAGCGGCAACAGCTTCGTCCAGGAGACCTATGTCATTCAGCCGGACCGCACGCTGAAACTCATCCGTCGCGACTACTATGATCTGCCGATCGATCGATGAACCGGGCACGCATCCCGTGCTCGGTTGGTTGACAGTCTCGCGTCGACACACGATAGCTCGCTGCGGATGAAGATTGCCTTTTACGCACCATTGAAATCGCCCGAACATCCGGTGCCTTCGGGCGACCGGCTGATGGCGCGCATGCTGATCGCAGCACTTCAGGCCGATGGACATGCGGTTGCGATTGCATCGGACCTGCGCAGCTTCATGGCCAAGGCGTCGAACGAGGATTTTGCCGAGCTGGAACGCGCGGCGGGGACCGAGACCGCGCGCCTTCGGAAGCTCTGGCGGCACGAGGGCGCACCCGATCTCTGGTTCTGCTACCATCCTTACTACAAGGCGCCCGACCTTCTCGGGCCCGCGCTCGCGGACGAATTTTCCATTCCTTATGTCACCGCAGAAGCGTCCTACTCGATGCGGCGGAACGAGGGTGTCCGAGCCATTGCCCAGCGCCACGTTCTTGCCGCCATCGAGCAGGCGGCAGTCAATATCTGCCTGACGCGCCGCGACCGTGATGGCCTTCTTGAAGCGGCACCGTCGTGCCGACACGCGATGCTCGCGCCGTTCATCGACGCGTCTCCCTTCCGTGAGAACGAGCCGGCGGCCGGTGTCGTCTGCCGGATGGTCGTGGTCGCGATGATGCGCAGCGGCGACAAGATGGATAGTTACCGCATGCTGGCGCAAGCGCTGGCGCTCCTTGCGGATGCCGCCTGGACCTTGACGATCGTCGGTGACGGACCTTGTCGCGCCGAGGTCATGGAAGCCTTTGCAGCCTTGCCTTCCGAGCGACTGGTATGGCTTGGCGAAAAAGATGCAGCGGAATTGCCGGATATTCTGGCGAGCAGCGATCTCTATGTGTGGCCCGGCTGCGGCGAGGCCTATGGGCTTGCCTATCTCGAGGCACAGGCTGCCGGCCTGCCGGCAATCGCGCAACACACGGCCGGCGTGCCCGAGGTGGTGCGAGACGGCGAGACTGGGCTGTTGACGCCGGATGGCGATATCGGCGCTTATGCGGCGGCGATGCACGACCTGATCGAGGATCAGGCTCGCCGCCGGCGATTGGGCGCAGCCGCCCGGCGGTTCGTTCACGAGGAGCGCTCGTTTCACGCCGCCGCGCGACGGCTTCGCTCGATTTTCGATGAATTCCTGGAGACGCCGAGATGACAGAGGAAGTCCATTGGCAGCGCCTTGCTGCGGAACTCGATCGCATCGCGGCGTCAGGCCGGCAGGTGGATTTCTGGCTTCGTGACGATGATGCAGCCGAGCCGACGGTGGCGCTCGATCGTCTGCTGTCGCTGGTCGACAGACACGGGCTTGCCGTCGTTCTCGCCGTTCCGCCGGCCCTAACCGGCGAAGCGCTCGCACGCCGTCTGGATGGGCTCGTGCATGTCAGCATCGCCGTACATGGATGGGCGCATCGCAATCATGCCCCGCCTGAAGAAAAGAAGCAGGAGCTCGGCGCGCACCGGCCGCGGGCCGCGGTGCTCCACGAACTCGAACTCGGCTACGACCGCTTGCGGACGCTTTTCCCGGTTGGTTTCGTGCCGATGCTCGTTCCTCCGTGGAACCGGATCGACAAGTCTCTCTTGGATGCCTTGCCCGAAATCGGGTTCACGGTGCTTTCGGTCTTCGGGCCGGAGAAGCCGTCGCCGTTCAAGCTGGCCAACACCCATGTCGACGTCATGGACTGGCGCGGGACGCGCGGCTGTCGCGACCATGCATCGATCGTCGCCGATATCATTACAAGGTTTAGGCAGGTCTGCGGCGATGTCGAGGAAAGGGCGGATCAGAAGGGTCGCACGATCGGCGTGCTGACGCATCATCTGGTTCACGACGAGGGCGTCTGGGCGTTCCTCGAAAAGCTCTTCGCGGCGACGAGCAGGCACCCGGCCTGTCGCTGGCTCGCCGGCCGCGAGATTACTACAGCTCGATGATCTGTCCGTCGCGGGCGGCAAAGGCGCCGGCGAAGGTCGCCTGAACGTCGCGTTCCATTGCCGTGAGCGCTTCGTCGGTGCGGGACGGATCGTGATGGAACATGGCGAGTTGCTTGACGTCGGCGGCCATTGCCAGCCGCGCGCCATGCATGCCGGTCGAGTGCCCGTAGCCCTGAAAATGGTCCATCTCGCTCTCGAGATAGGTGCAGTCATAGACCACCAGGTCACAGCCGGCGATCAGTTCAAGAACGGCGGGATCGAGAATGCCGGGCTGATGCTCGGTGTCGTAGACGAGAGCGACGGCGCGACCGTTCCACTCGACGCGGTAGCCGACGCAGCCGCCGGGATGATTGAGGCTCGTTGTGCGGATCGTGATCCCCGCGCGCGGCGTCAGGACGTCACCGGGCTTGAAATCCATGCCGTCGAGGCTTGCCTGACAGATATCCGGATCCACGGGGAACCACGGCGGCCGCATGAAGTCGCGGATCATTTCCTTCGTGGTCATAGTGCCGTGCAGGTGGCCGGACCAGAAGCGCACCGAATTCTGACACTTGTAGATCGGTTTGAAATAGGGGAGGCCGATGATGTGGTCATAGTGGCTGTGTGTGAAGAAAAGGTCGAACTGGTCGATACCTTCGGCGATCAGCGAGTAACCGGCCTCACGTATTCCAGACCCTGCATCGAAAAGCAAAACGTCCTTGCCGCATCGAATCTCGATGCAGGACGTATTCCCTCCATAGGCGACGTATTGTTGGCCGGATACCGGCAAACTTCCTCTTACGCCCCAGAACCGCACTCGAAAGTTGTCGTCACGCATTCATTTCGGCTTCACTACGCACGCTCGGATCATTTTGATCCTTGTGTGACTGTTAAACAAGCACAGATGGCCACACCCCTGCAATGCCATGGGTTATTATTTGGAAAGTAACCTTAGCGTCGCCAAGAGTGACCGATTGAAAATCGCCCGACGGAACCGCGTTTCAGCGGGAATCGCCGGATCGATGGCTCGCCCTTAGCAACGGCATATGAAACTTTTTGTTGCGCTCTTACGTGGATTGTCTATCGAACGCAGTAACGCAGGGAACAGGTTACGCATGGTTGAGGCAACGGACGGGCGGTTCTACGACAGCGTACCTCTCTTCGATGCGTTCGAGGGGGTGACGGACGAGGCGAATTATCGCCCGCTGCCGGACGGCTGGGTCCTTGCCGTTGCCGACATCGTCAACTCGACCGGTGCGATTGCCGAAGGCCGCTACAAAACTGTGAATATGGCCGGCGCCAGCGTCATATCGGCGTTGATGAACGCGCTCGAAGAAAAGTCGATGCCCTTTGTTTTCGGGGGTGACGGCGCCCTCGCCGCGCTGCCGGCGCCAATGGAGGGCCGCGCACGCGCTGCACTCTCCGCCGTCAAGACCTGGGTGGCCGAGGAGCTTGGGCTCGAATTGCGCGCCGCCTTGGTGCCGGTCAGTGATATCCGGGCCAACGGCTTCGACATGCGCGTCGCCCGCTTCAAGGCGAGCGAAGAAGTCTTCTATGCGATGTTTGCGGGCGGCGGCGCCAGTTGGGCGGAGGCGGCGATGAAGGCGGGACGCTATCCCGTTGGTGCTGCGGCCGCCGGCACCCGGCCCGATCTGACCGGGCTCTCCTGTCGCTGGAACCCGATCGAATCCCGCCATGGCACCATAGCCTCGATTATCGCCGTGCCCGGACAGAAGGGCAATGGACCGGAGTTCCAGGCGTTGATCGCTGATATTGTCGCGTTGGCCGACGAGGAAGAGCGCAACGGTCATCCTGTTCCAGAGCTTGGGCCGCGGCCGCGGTTCTCTTTCAAGGGCATCGACGCTGAGACGCGGGCCGTGGCGCCGAAGGGGCAGCGCTTTTTCGCCCGTTGCTTCATCACCGTGCAGACACTGGCGCTGTTTGTATGTCTGAAGATGGGGTGGAATCTCGGGACGTTCGACACGGGCCGCTACCGCCGTGACCTCGCTGACAACACGGATTTCCGCAAGTTCGACGACGGACTGAAAATGACGGTCGACATCAGCGCCGAACGGCTGGAACGGATCGAAGCGCGGCTAAAGCAGGCCGAGGCCGCGGGCGTCGGGCACTATGGACTGCATCAGCAGGATTCAGCGCTCATGACCTGTATCGTGCCGACGCCGATGACGCGGGACCACATGCATTTCGTCGACGGCGCGTCGGGCGGCTATGCGGTCGCCGCGAGCAAGCTCAAGGCAACGCTGGCGCGGGTTCAGACTGCCTAGCAACGGCACCGAGATGCCGTCCGGTTTGCGGCCCTCGGCGAACCCGGTGCGGGTCAGGCCTTGACGATATGTTCGCCGGTCAGCCCGTTGCGGTGAAAGACGTTGCGCGTATCGACGACGAGCGGCGCGGCAGCCGCAAGGGCGGCGTAGTCCACCTGGTCATGGTCGGTGGCAATCAACACGGCGTCGAACCCTGCCAGCGTTTGCGCGTCGAGCACGACGGACCGCCGGCCCTTCAAGGCGCCATATTCACGCGTCGGCGGGATCTCGGCGACGTAAGGGTCGTGATAGGCGGTGCGCCCACCGCGCTCCTCGATCAATTCGATCAGGCGCAGCGACGGGCTTTCGCGAATGTCCGGAACATTCTTCTTGTAGGCGAGGCCGACGACGAGGACGTTGGAACGGCTGAGCGCCTTGCCCGCCTTGCGGTCGAGGGCCTCGGCCAGGCGGCTAACCACATGGCGGGGCATGGCCGAATTGATCTCGCCGGCAAGCTCGATGAAGCGCGTAGGCAGTTCGAATTCCCGCGACTTCCAGGTGAGGTAGAAGGGGTCGATCGGAATGCAGTGGCCGCCAAGCCCCGGGCCGGGGTAGAACGGCATATAGCCGAATGGCTTGGTTTTTGCCGCTTCGATCACTTCCCATACGTCGATGCCCATTGCCTCGTAGACGATCTTCAATTCGTTGACGAGGGCGATGTTGACGGAGCGGAAGATGTTCTCAGTGAGCTTCACAGCCTCGGCCGTGGCGTTGGAAGACACTGGCACGACGGTCTTCACCACGGCAGCATAGAACCGCTCCATAAGGGCCGAAGCCTGCGGACCGTCACCGGCGACGACCTTCGGAATGCTGACGGTCTCATAGGTCGGATTGCCGGGGTCCTCGCGCTCCGGGGAGAAGCCGACGAAGAAGTCGCTGCCGGACTTGAGCCCGGTTTCCTCAAGGATGGTGCGCACGACGCCATCGGTCGTCCCGGGATAGGTGGTCGATTCCAGGACGATAAGTTGTGCTGGCCGAAGTGTCGCAGCGATTGCGCGGGAGGTCTTCTCGACGAAGGAAAGATCCGGGTCGCGGTGTTTGGTGAGCGGCGTCGGCACGCAGATGATGATGACGTCGCAGCCCGCCAGCTTTTGAAAGTCCGTTGTCGAGCGGAAGCGGCCGGCACTGCTCTCTTTCGCAAGTGCTGCGTCCGATACGGCGGCGATGTAGGACTTGCCTGCATCAAGCGCGACGATCTTGTTGGGATCGATATCGAACCCGGTGACGGCAAAGCCTGCACGGGCGGCGGCGATGGCGAGCGGCAGGCCGACATAGCCAAGGCCGATGACGCCAACCCTGGCGCTGAAGGCAGTGATGGACGAGAGCAGGGTTTCGAAGTGAGGTGAGGTCAATTTTGCTTTCCGGATCTCGTGGACAGACGGGCGGCGTCGCGCGAACATGTCGTGGTTTGTTGGAGAGAAACAAGCCCCAAGTCAAGCGAGGCACCGCGTCGCGCCGCGGGACTGGCCCATGAGCCGACTATCAAATCTTCGCGCGAAAAAACTTTGCCTGGCCTCTGGAAATCGGCGGGCGGGATCAATATCTGCAAAGGATAAGTCCCGCTTTCCGGGTGCCTTCACGTCATCGACGCCGGAACGGCTGGAGCATTTTCTTAACGGGCACGGCTCATCATCATCCACCGCGAACTTGGACCGGCAATTTGCCGGGGCGTTCGTCGTCTCCGGATGCTGGCGTGGGACGGTCTGTCATGATGAGGACGCGAAATGGCCCCGACAAACGACAACGTATCCGAAATCCTCATCGACAAGGTTGCCGACTGGTTGATGCGGACGTCGCTCAGCGACGCACCGCTGGAAACGATCGTCAAAGGCTTCTGCGAGCGGCTGGCAGCCGCCGGTCTGCCGCTGATGCGCGTTCACCTCTCCTTTTCGATGCTGCATCCGCTTTACGACGCACTTGGCTTCACCTGGGTGCGCGGCAAGGGCGTCGAGGTGAGTGGACTCCGGCACGAAGAGCTGGCGCTCAATCCCGAACGTTTTCTGCAGAGCCCGTATTATTACCTGCTCAACAACAATCTCGAACATGTCCGGCGGCGCCTTTATCAGGATACGCCGTCCGAGTTCCCGATCTTTGATGATCTCAAGGAGATGGGTGCGACGGACTACCTGGCCTTCATGCAGTCACTGGGTGCCGATTCCGGACACGGCATGGTCGGATCCTGGACGACGGATCGCCACGGCGGCTTTACCGACGATGTGATTGGCGCGCTTTTGAAACTGCAGCATCATCTGGCAGTCGCCGCCAAGATGGCGGTGCTTGGAAAACTCGCCGACAATATGCTGACCACCTATCTCGGATCCAGCGCCGGCCGCCGCGTGATGAGCGGTCAGGTGCGTCGTGGCGATGGCGAAACCGTGCGTGCGATCCTGGTCATGGCCGATATGCGCCGCTCGACGATGCTGGCGGAGAAGGAGGGGCGGCAGTCCTATATCGAGACGCTGAATACCTATTTCGATGCGATCGCCGCCCCCTTCAATCGCAATGGTGGCCATATCCTGAGCTTCGTCGGTGACGGGTTCATCGCCGTCTATCCCTGTGGGCGCCACAAGGAGCCGTCCGAGTTTGCAGCCCGCGAAGCCTTTGCAGCCGTTCGCGCAGCAACCGTGCGCATGGAGATGCTGAACGGCGAAAGGCGCAAGCAAGCGCGCGATCCGATCGGCTATGGCATCGGACTGCATGTCGGCAACGTGATGTTCGGCAATGTCGGCCTGCGCGACCGGCTGACCTTCTCCGCCTTCGGCTCGGCCGTCAACGAAGTCCAGCGGTTGCAGAACCTCACCAAGAAGTATGCGCACAGCGTCGTCGCGAGCGAAGCCTTCGTCAACTACTGCGGTGGGGATTGGACCGCGCTCGGCCAGGAAAAACTGCGCGGCGTGCGGCAGAAGTTCACGATACTCTACCCCAACGATGCGGCGTTGCTTGCCAGGGCAGACGAGCGCTTCGACGATGTGTTGCAGGATGGACTTTCCGAAGCGGAACATGTCATGTTGCTTCACCGCAATACTCGTCCGCTTCAGCCGCCGCGCGGCCTGATCGACAAGATGCTTCAGTAAGGGGGAAGAATGTTCCGAGCCGTGTTTGTCGCCGCCAGCATCGCCATGGCCGGAGGCGCCATGGCGCAGCCGTGGGAAACCAAACTGTCAGACGGCTTCGAAGGACAGAATTTCGCGCCCGAGGGTGGGCTCTACTATCGCGAGAATTTCGAGCAGACTGCCGGCACGGTCGAATTTCAGAACGAGGTCAAGCGTACCGGAAACGGTGCGCTCAAACTGAGCGTCGTTCCGACCTGTCCGGACTCCCTCGACGGTTGTAGCGAGCGCGCCGAGATTTGGGAGAAGACGGCGCTGCGTGTGCCCTACGACCAGGGGGTCTGGTACGGTTTCGCGGTCAAGTTTGCCGATCCGATCCCAAGCGAGGACCATCGCTATCTGATCGCCCAGTGGAAACGTGAGATCGACCCCGGCGCCGAAGGCGATTTCAGCCCGTTCCTGGCTTTGCGCCTCGAAGCCGGCAAGCTCTTCGCCACGGTGGAGACGAACTACATCGCGCCGCTTTCATCCGGTCCGGAAGGAACGCCGGCCAGCTGCAGGCCCGGCGAGGTTCCCGTGTGGGGGCGCCCCAGCATCAACCAGATGCGCATGCTGGTCGCCGCCGACAGCAACTGGAAGCCGGAAGACGGCAGCCTGTTCAATGGCTGCACGGATGCCGTGAAGGTGACGAGCCATGGCAATCCGTTGCCCGATCCGAAATCCGGCTGGATCGATTTCGCGATCTACACGCTACCGGGGGCGAATGGCACCGGGCGTATCGAAATCTTCGCCAATGACAAGCCGATCATTACGGTAACCGGTCACGTCGGCCACGACGACAAGGGGCTCGGCAAGAACCAGTACTTCAAGTTCGGCCCCTATCGAGCGGCCGATACGACCGACTGGACGCTGTTCTACGACGACTTCCGTCGCTCGCCGAATTGCGCCGACGTGTTAAAGGCCGGGGCGTGCCCCGCGCTCTAACCGACTGAAGATGCAAGGAGCAATGCTCCGGTTGCAGTCGGCCTGCTGGACAGCCCTCTGAAGCTGCGCTAGTCTTTTTTAGAGGCGGCGGATAAAAAGGCGATGAGGGAAGCGTGCTGCTATGACATCTGGGGCGGACCTGCTTCGAGTTGAAGGTCTGCGGATCACATTCTCGGTGCTCGGCGGCGAAGTTCAAGCCGTCAACAACGCAAATTTCAGGATTTTGCCCGGCAAGGTCACGGCGCTCGTTGGTGAGTCGGGATCGGGAAAGTCGGCAATCAGCCAGGCGGTGATGGGCATTCTGCCCAACGTCGCGAGGGTTGGTGGCAAAATTTTGTTCAATGATCCCACCACGGCGGCAAAGCCGATCGACCTGCTCGCGCTGGAGCGGGAGGGGGAAGAGATTCGCAGCCTGCGCGGCACGCGTATCAGCAAGATTTTCCAGGAGCCGATGACGTCGTTGTCGCCGCTCCACACGATCGGAAACCAGATTTCCGAAGTGCTGAAGATCCATACGGATGCCGAAAAGGCGGAACGCCGGGCACGGACCGAGGAACTGCTTGGCTATGTCGGCTTCGCCAATCCCAAGCGTGCCTATGACATGTATCCGTTCGAGCTTTCCGGCGGCATGCGTCAGCGTGCGATGATCGCGATGGCGCTGATCTGCCGGCCGGCGCTGTTGATCGCCGATGAGCCGACGACTGCGCTCGACGTGACGGTACAGGCGCAGATCCTGAAACTTCTGCGCGAGCTTCAGGTGAAGCTCAATATGGCGATGCTGCTGATCACCCACGATCTCGGCGTCGTTGCCAATATGGCCGACGAGGTCGTGGTCATCTATCACGGACAGATCGTCGAGGCCGGCCCTGTCGAGGCGATTTTCCGCAACCCGCAGCATCCCTATCTCAAGGGGTTGATGGCGGCGGTCCCGCATTTCGACATGAAGCCCGGAGAGCGGCTGAAGGCGCTACGCGAAGTATCGGTCAAGGCCGGCACGCTGCTCGGGACCTCGGCAGCGAACAAGCCCGCCGGCCCGGATGTGCTGCTTTCCGTCCGCAATGTTTCGAAGACCTACGGGACGCGGAAGTCTTCCTGGTTCGGCGGCGGGGAAAGTACGCTGCATCGCGCAGTCGACGACGTCAGTTTCGACATCCGCCGCGGCGAGTGTCTCGGCCTCGTCGGCGAAAGCGGTTGCGGCAAGACCACCGTCAGCAAGATTCTCATGCGGGCGGTGACGCCTGACGCCGGATCTGTGACGTTCGACAATGGCGAAGGCCCTGTGGATGTCCTGAAGGTTCAGGGCGACGATCTGCAGGCACTGCGCTCGAAAATCCAGATGGTCTTCCAGGATCCGGTCTCGTCGCTTTCGCCGCGCATGACGGTCAAGAACATCCTCAGTGAGCCATTGGAAATCCACGGGCGTGGCACGGCGAAATCGCGCGTCGAAACGGTGCGCTCGCTGCTGCAGGCCGTCGGTCTCGACCAGCGCTTCGTCAACCGTTATCCGCACAGCTTCTCCGGCGGCCAGCGCCAGCGCATCGGCATTGCACGGGCGCTCGCGCTCGTGCCGGAACTGCTGATCTGCGACGAGCCGGTTTCGGCGCTCGACGTTTCCGTCCAGGCGCAAATTCTCAACCTGCTCAAGGACCTGCAGAAGGAACTGGGGCTAACCTGCCTGTTCATCTCGCACAACCTTGCGGTCGTGGACTATATGGCCGATCGCATCGCCGTCATGTGCGCCGGGCGCATCGTCGAGGTCGCGCCGCGCGAGGTGCTGATGCGCAAGCCGGTTCATCCCTATACCAAATCGCTTCTGGCGGCCGTTCCCTATCCGGATCTCGATCGTCCGCTCGACTTCGACAGGTTGAAGGACAGCGAAGGATCGGACATGCGCCGCTGGGGGCCGCAGTTCCGTGAGGACGATGCTGGCGACGCGCTCATCCCCACCGATCTCGGTGGCGACCATTTCGTGCTGGCGCACCGGTCCGTGGATGCAAGGGAGTTACGGCCATGATCACCCGCCGAACTGTACTGGCATTGCTTGCAACCGTTGCATTTCCCGTGCGGCTGCTGGCTGCTGGCGGCGAGCCGGCGTTTCTGGAAAAGCTGATTGCCGACGGCAAACTCCCGC
>NZ_JAEPRP010000062.1:11819-14835 GCF_016652895.1 Ensifer sp. SSB1 | reverse complement strand
GAGCGTCTGCCCAAGACGCCGCGTGTCATCAACGTCGCGGCATTGGGGCGTACGCCCGGCAAGCATGGCGGCGTCGTGACGATGATCATCGGCAGCGCCAAGGACATCCGGCTCATGACTATCTATGGCTATGCCCGGCTGGTCGGCTATGACGAAACGCTGAAGCTCGAAGCGGATGTCCTGGAAAGCTACGAAACGGTCGAGGACCGCATTTTCACCTTCCACCTGAGGGAAGGGCACAAGTGGTCCGACGGAACGCCGCTGACCGCCGAGGACTTCCGTTATTGCTGGGACGACGTGCTCAACAACGAAAAGCTGAGCCCCGCCGGGTTGCCGACTGCGCTGGTGATGGACGGCGAGGCCGGAAAATTCGAAGTGCTCGACGAGCGAACCGTACGCTACACATGGTCGACACCAAACCCGGACTTCCTGCAGAAGCTTGCGGCGCCCCAGCCGATGTTGGTGGCGATGCCTTCCGCCTATCTCAAGCAATTCCACGAGAAATATCAGGAAGAAGACAAGCTCAAAGCCTTGATGAAGGAGCAGCGCGTCAAGAAATGGAGCCAGCTCCATATGCGCATGGCTCGCTCCTATCGCCCTGAAAACCCTGACCTGCCGACGCTCGACCCGTGGCGCAACACGACACCGCTACCAGCCGAACAGTTCGTCTTCGAGCGTAATCCTTACTTCCACCGTGTGGACGAGAACGGGCTGCAGCTTCCCTATATCGACAAGTTCGTTCTCAACGTCAGCTCCTCGGCACTGATCCCGGCCAAGACCGGCACGGGTGAAAGCGATCTGCAGGCAACCGGCCTCGACTTCGTCGACTATACCTTCCTCAAGGATTCCGAGAAGCGGTATCCGGTGAAGGTGTTGCTTTGGAAGAAGACGCAGGGCTCGCGCCTGGCGCTTCTGCCCAACCTCAACTGCTCCGACACGGTCTGGCGTTCGTTGCTGCAGGACGTGCGCGTTCGCCGTGCACTCTCGCTTGCAATCGACCGCACAGAGATCAACAAGGCCGTCTTCTACGGACTGACCAAGGAAAGCGCCGACACGGTTCTGCCGGATAGCCCGCTCTTCCGTCCGGAGTTCGCCAGTGCGTGGGTCGCCCACGATCCGGCCCAGGCCAATGCGCTGCTCGACGAGGTTGGGCTGACGCAGCGCGGCAGTGACGGCATTCGTATTCTTTCCGACGGTCGGCCGGCGCAAATCGTCGTGGAAACGGCGGGCGAAAGTACGCTCGAGACGGACGTACTTCAGCTTGTCACCGACTACTGGCAGAAGATCGGTATATCGCTTTTCATCCGCACCTCGCAGCGCGACACGTTCCGCAGCCGCGCCGTGGGCGGCGAGATCATCATGTCGATGTGGTTCGGCCTCGACAACGGCGTGCCCACTCCCGGCATGAACCCGGGGCAGCTGGCACCCACGGCCGACGACCAGCTGCAATGGCCGGTCTGGGGGCTCAACTATCTGTCCCATGGCGAAATGGGCCAGGCGCCTGATCTTCCTGCCGCCGTCGAGCTGACGGAACTGCTGCAACGCTGGCGCCATTCGGCGGAAGATGCCGAGCGTACGGAGATTTGGACCCGCATGCTGTCGATCTACACGGACCAGGTGTTCTCGATCGGTATCGTCAACGCCTCGCTGCAGCCGATCCTCGTGGCGAAGAAGCTCCGCAACGTGCCGGAAACGGCGCTCTACGGCTTCGATCCCACGTCCTACTTTGGTGTTTACAAGACCGATACCTTCTGGATCGAGCAGGAAACCTGACATGCTGCGATATATTCTCTGGCGTATCGCGGCGATGGTTCCCACCCTCCTCATCATTTCCGCTCTTGTCTTCACCATCATCGAACTGCCCCCGGGCGACTACTTCGAAAGCTATGTCGCCGAGCTCAAGGCGCAGGGCGAAGGCGTCGACATGGAGCAAATCGACGCGCTCAGGAAGGAATATGGCTTCGACCAGCCGCCGGTCCTGCGCTACGTCTACTGGCTTGGCGGCATGCTGCAGGGCGATTTCGGCTATTCCTTCGAATACGAACTGCCGGTCAGCGCTGTTGTCGGCGATCGCTTGTGGCTGACGATCCTGGTCTCTTTCGTCACCATCATCTTCACCTGGCTGATCGCCTTTCCGATCGGTATCTACTCCGCGACCCATCAGTATAGCTGGGGCGATTACGGCCTGTCGCTGATGGGCTTGATCGGCATTGCCATCCCGAATTTCATGCTGGCGCTGATCTTGATGTATTTCGCCAATATCTGGTTCGGGATATCGATCGGCCACCTGATGGATCAGAAATATCTGGCCGAGCCGATGAGTTGGGCCAAGGCAAAATCGATTCTCGAGCACATCTGGATACCCGTCATCATCGTCGGTGCGGCGGGCACGGCCGGCATGATCCGGCGTCTGCGCGCCAACCTGCTCGACGAACTGCAGAAACAGTATGTGGTGACGGCGCGCGCCAAGGGGCTTTCGCCGATGCGCACGCTGGTCAAGTACCCGCTGCGCATGGCGCTGAACTTCTTCATCTCGGACATCGGCTCGATCCTGCCGGCGATCATTTCCGGTGCGGAAATCACCGCGATCGTGCTGTCGCTGGAAACCACCGGCCCGATGCTGATCAAGGCCCTGCAAAGCCAGGACATGTATCTCGCCGGTTCGTTCCTGATGTTCCTCGCCTTCCTGACGGTGATCGGCGTGCTGATCTCCGACATCGCACTCGCCATCCTCGATCCACGAATTCGGCTGCAAGGCAGGAGCACCAAGTGACGTCATTTCTTCCGGCGCCCGGCGAGCCCCTGCCGCACTATGTTTCGACGGCCCCTTTCGATCCCTATTCCGTCGAGGCGATGACGGACGAGCAGGTGCGCGTCAATCAGGCTTCGCAGCTTCGCCTGATGTGGTGGAAGTTCCGCCGCCACAGGCTCGCGCTCGTCTCGGGTATTTTCCTTGCGGCGCTCTACCTGTCGATCCTCATTTCCGAGTTCCTCGCGCCCTACAATCTGCACACCC
>NZ_JAEPRP010000062.1:0-11809 GCF_016652895.1 Ensifer sp. SSB1 | reverse complement strand
TGGACTACATCTATGCACCGCCGCAGGCGGTGCACCTGTTCCATGAGGGCAAGTTCGTCGGTCCCTTCGTCTACGGGCGGACCATGACGCTCGACATGGACACGCTGAAGCGCAACTATGCCGACGATACCAAGGACGTGCAGCGGCTCCGCTTCTTCTGCCGCGGCGACGGTTATCGTTTCTGGGGGCTGTTCGACAGCAACGTGCATCTCGTTTGCCCGGCGGAAGGCGGCCAGGCCTTCTTCCTCGGGACGGACCGTCTCGGCCGCGACGTGCTTTCGCGCATCATTTACGGCGCTCGAATCTCGCTCACGATCGGCCTTTTCGGCATCACCGTGAGCTTCGTGCTCGGCATCGTCATCGGTGGCCTTGCCGGTTATCACGGCGGCGTCTTCGATCTCATCGTGCAGCGCGTCATCGAGGTTCTGCAGTCGATCCCGAGCATCCCGCTTTGGCTGTCGCTCGCAGCGATCATGCCAGCGACCTGGAGTCCTATCCTGATCTACCTGGCGATCACGATCATCCTCGGTCTTCTCGACTGGACGGGGCTTGCGCGTGCCGTGCGCTCGAAACTGCTGGCGCTTCGCGAGGAGGACTATGTTCTTGCGGCCCAGCTGATGGGCGCAAAGAGCAGCCGCATCATCGGCCGGCATCTCGTGCCGGGTTTCATGTCGCATCTGATCGCCACTGCGACGATCTCGATCCCGGGCATGATCCTTGGCGAGACGGCACTGAGCTTCCTCGGTCTCGGCCTCAGGCCCCCGATCACCAGCTGGGGCATTCTCCTGACCGAGGCCAAGAGCGTCAGCGTCATCGCCTTCTATCCCTGGCTCCTATTTCCCACAATTCCGGTCATTCTTGTGATTTTGGCATTCAACTTCTTGGGAGATGGGTTGCGCGATGCGGCCGATCCCTACAAATGAAGCCCGATTTGAAGCCGGCAAGCGGTCGGCGTGAAACGGTTCATTGCACCCTGTGCGAAAGGTTTCTTGCATGATGCGGCGTTTCGAAGATGCCCGGATCCTCATGTATAGCCATGATACGTTCGGGCTCGGTCACCTCCGGCGGTGCCGCACGATCGCGCATTCGCTGGTGGAAGACTATCGCGGCCTGAACATCCTGATCATCTCCGGCGCAACGATCGCCGGTGCTTTCGACTATCGCGCGCGCGTCGACTTCGTGAAGATCCCGAGCGTCATCAAGCTGCACAACGGCGACTATACCTCGCTCGACCGTCATATCGAACTCGATGAGACGCTGAAGATGCGTCAGGCGATCATTCGCCACACCGCCGAGACCTTCAAGCCCGACATCTTCATCGTCGACAAGGAGCCCATGGGCCTGCGCGGCGAAGTCGAGGAGACGCTGACCTACCTGAAAGCCCATGGCACGACGCTTGTCCTGGGCCTTCGCGAGGTCATGGATGCACCGCATCTGCTGGAGGCAGAGTGGAAGCGGCGCGATACCATGCGCAAGATCGAGCAGTACTACGATACGATCTGGGTCTATGGCCCGCCGGACTTTTACGATCCGCTGACCGAGCTCGAAGTGCCGCCGGCCGTGCGCGACCGGATGGACTTCGTTGGCTTCCTGCAGCGCAGCGTTCCGCGCGAGGAACTGCCGAGCCATAAGCCCCAAGGCGACTACATCCTGGTGACGACCGGCGGCGGCGGCGACGGTGCCGATCTGATCCACCAGGTCATCCACGCCTACCAGCAAGACCCGGAACTGATGCACAGGGCGTTGATCGTGCTCGGGCCCTATATGCCGGTCAAGAAGCGGGAAAAGCTGATCCGCAAAGGGAGCAAGATCCCCTATATCAAGATCATCGAGTTCGACAATCGCATGGAAGAGCTCATCGCTGGCGCAAAGGGTGTCGTTGCCATGGGCGGCTACAACACCTATTGCGAAATTCTCTCCTTCGACAAGCCGGCGCTGATCGTGCCGCGCATCCAGCCGCGCGAGGAGCAACTGATCCGCGCCCGCCGCGCTGCCGAACTCGGGCTCGTCGAAATGCTGTTGCCCGACGAAGCGGAAGATCCGCTGCGCTTGGCGGCGGCGCTGAAAGCGCTTCCGTCGCGGGCGCCGCCGTCGAAAAGCACTGCGAATGGCCTGCGGCTCGAAGGGCTAGCGCATATCTCCGAAATCGTCGGCGGGTGGCTCGATCGGCCTTCGAGCGGCCATCTGAATATCGTGAAGAAATCGAGCTGAAGCATTGCCGACAGATCGCAAGATTGCAGTCGTGCTGAAGGGCTATCCGCGTCTTTCGGAAACCTTCATCGCGCAGGAACTGCTTGGCCTCGAGCGGGCCGGACTGGACCTCGTATTGATCGCACTGCGCCGTCCGACCGACGGCAAGCGCCATCCGGTTCACGACGAGATTCGCGCCGAGGTTCACTATCTGCCCGAGTATCTTCACGAGGAACCGTTGCGCGTGCTGCGGGGCCTCGTACGTTGCATGCCGAAGCCCGGCTTCTGGCCGGCTTTCGGGCTTTTTCTCAAAGACCTGCGCCGCGACTTCAGCCGTAACCGCTTCCGCCGGTTCGGGCAGGCGCTTGTGCTTGCTTCGGAATGGCCAGGCAATCCGCGTTGGCTGCACGCGCATTTCATCCATACGCCGTCGTCGGTGACCGCCTATGCCAGCGTGATCGCTGGCACGCCATGGACCTGCTCGGCGCATGCCAAGGACATCTGGACGTCGCCTGACTGGGAGCTCTCGGAAAAGCTCGGACGGGCGCGCTGGACAGTTACCTGCACACGCATGGGCTACGAGCACCTGAAGAGCCTGACGACCGAAAAGGAGCGGGTGCACCTGAGCTATCACGGGCTCGATCTTGACCGGTTCCCCCGTTTCGAGGGCGCACATTCCGGTCGGAACGGTTCCGACCCTTCGGATCCCGTGCGCCTTGTCAGCGTCGGCCGTGCCGTCGGCAAGAAGGGCTACGACGTGCTGCTGAAGGCGCTCTCGCTGCTGCCGGCAGACCTCCATTGGCGGTTCGAGCATATCGGCGCGGGGGAACTGACCAGCCAGCTCAAGACGCTTGCGACGGAGCTTGGCGTTTCCGACCGGATTGCCTGGAAGGGCGCACTCGACCAGACCGACGTGCTGGCACACTACCGGACGAGCGACATCTTTGCGCTTGCCTGCCGGATCACCGCCGACGGCGATCGCGACGGATTGCCCAATGTCCTCGTCGAAGCATCAAGCCAGCGGCTGCCCTGCGTCTCGACGGCGATCTCCGGCGTTCCGGAACTTCTCGTCGATGGCGAGAACGGCCGGGTCGTTCCGTCAGAGGACCCGCAGGCGCTTGCTGCGGCGCTCGAGCAACTCATCCGCGATCCGGCGCTCCGCCTCAGGCTGGGCGATGCGGCGGAGCGGAAAGTCCGCGAGCAATTCGATCACCACACCAGCATCGATCAGCTTGCCGGCCTGTTTGCCAGCGAATGGAGAGCCGCCTGATGCGTGCGCGTCGTGTCTTTTTCTACGTACAGCACCTGCTGGGCATCGGACATCTGGCGCGGGCGAGCCGGATCGCGAGCGCCCTTGCCGCCAGGGGCTTCGAGGTGACCGTCGTGACCGGTGGCAACCCGGTCCCGGGTTTCCCGGGAAGCGATGTAAAGCATGTGGCCCTTCCGCCTGTGCTCGCCGGCGACAAGGGATTTTCAGGCCTTGCCGACAGCGACGGAAATCCGGTCAGCGATGCCTTCAAGGATCAGCGCCGGAACCTGTTGATCGAGGCGTATCTGGCCTGCGATCCGGACATCGTTGTCTTCGAAGCCTTCCCTTTCGGCCGCCGGCAGATGCGTTTCGAGTTGATGCCCTTGCTCGAGGTGATCGAAAAACAGAACCCAAGGCCTCTCGTTGCCACATCGCTGCGGGACATTCTGCAGGAGCGGACGAAGCCCGGCCGCGCCGAAGAGACCCTTGATGTCGTCAGGGCACATTTCGATCTCGTGCTGGTGCATGGAGACCCTGCATTCGCGCGGCTCGAGGAAACCTATCCTTACGCGGCCGAGATCGCGGACAAGGTGGCCTATACCGGCCTCGTGGCAGGCCCGGCACCGGATGCGCCGGCGGAAAAGTTCGACGTGCTCGTTTCGGCCGGCGGCGGTGCGGTCGGCAAGGAACTGATCGGTGCGGCGTTGCAGGCGGCAAGTCTGCTGCCGCGCGAGCTACAATGGTGCCTCGTCACCGGACCGAACCTGCCGCAGCAGGATTACGACGCCTTCGCGGCTGCCGCGCCCGGCAACGTGCAGCTCTTTCGCTTCCGCAAGGATTTCGCCAGCCTGCTTTCGGGCGCGCGGCTTTCGGTTTCTCAAGCGGGCTACAACACGGTCTGCGACATCATCCGCGCCGGCTGCGGATCCCTGCTGATCCCCTTCGTTGCCGGCGGCGAAACCGAGCAGTCGACCCGGGCGGAAAGGCTTGAAAAGCTCGGCCTTGCCGGCGTGCTGCCGGAGGCCGAGGTGACGCCCGAGAGGCTGGCGCGCGATGTGGAAGCGATGCTGGCACGGCCGAAGCCGAATATTCCGCCGCTGGACCTCGATGGGGCGATGAAGACTGCCGAAATCCTCGAGAGCCGCACGGCTCTTTGACGGTTCCATTGCGGGCTTTGCGCGGGCGCTTCAAAGGGAGCGCGTTGGCGACGCCTTGCGACGGACCGCCCGTCTCGCGGCCTCAACTCGCAATGGCCGATGACATGTCCGCGGTCGCCGCGACCATGACGCGCCTCAGCCATGTATGCCTCGGGGCGTCCTGAAGGTGTGCATGCCGGGTAAAGCCCATGGTGAGTTATCGGACTGCGCAGACCGGAAGACTGGAGCGCCCGCGATGTGGCCTCGGTCTTGGCGGGGTGCGCGCCCGCCCGGTGGCGCCGGCGTTGGTCCCGACATAGCGCCAGCGAACATCGGCGCCGCACGATTTCCCTGAAGATGGCGGTTGAGCGCATGTTGGCGACGGTTTGACCTGCCGGCGTGCTCAGACCGTTCCGATCAGCATGAAGCGGGTGTATTTCTTCGTCGGCAGTGCGCCGGCGAATTCGACAGTGGTCAGCGCTGCCTGTTTTGTGAGGTCCTCGACGCAAGCCACGCAATTGATATGGGTGGGCTCGCTGAAATAGTCGTTGGATTGCAGCAGGACGCGCGTGCCGGCAGGGACGCGATCGAGCCACGACCGGAGGTCGGCGATATGCTCGCAGCTCGTGTTGATGACGAGGTCGGCCCCGAGTGTCGTATAATTGATGGCGTACATGTCGGCCGTCACGGCGCGGAATTTCTCCGAGAAGGCGAAATTGAGGGTCCGCGCGACCGTTTCCACATCCGGATCGATGTCGAAGCTGTCGACCGCGGCGACGTTGAAGCGCGCGTCCTCCAGCAACATGGCGCCCAGGATGCCGTACCAGCCACCGAGGATCGCGATCCTGGTGTAGGATGAGCCCGCAACATTCAAAAGCGTATCGCGCGCCCAGACCTTGCAGGCGACCTGCTTGTGATTGAAGGCGTTGGCGATGTGGGCGTCGGGATGCTTGGCGATTACCTTCGCGACACCCTCGATCAGGGGGCTTTGCGTGTAGGCGGCGATACCGCGTGCCAAATCAAAGGCATGCTCGTACCAATCGCTGGCTCGGGACGGCGGGTGGCTGGTGTGTTTCATGCGCCCGTTGTAAGCTGCGTGTCGGGCGAGTGCAATAACGGCGTGTGCTTCGGAGCGTGACGGTCTCTGTGGTTGCCTTCGCGGCATTGGAGTTGGAACCCGCGTCCATTGCAGATTTCCCTCGCACCTGCATAATCGACAGAACCGGATTCGGCGCCCGGCGGAATATGCAGGCATCCACTTCGCGATCGAGCGCCGATAGGCACCCATCCGGAGACACCGCCGAGGAATGATGCGTGGTGGAGCAAACGGCAGTCCGCCACGCCAGCAGCTATCGTGTTCAATAAGGTCCTATTGCCAGACACATGGAACCACGCCTTTCCCGCTATATCTGGACCCACACGCGCAAGGATCAGCTCTGGATTCTGGTGGTCGTCGCGCTGTCGATGATTCCCTATTTCCTGTCCTTCGACCTGCCGAAGCAGATCGTCAACGGACCGATCCAGGGCGACGGCTTCGACAGTCCGGAGGCGACGCAGGCCTTCCTGCCGATTTCCTTCGACTTGCCGTACTTCGGAACGATCAACGTCTTCGAGGGCTTCCACCTCGGCCGGGAAGGCATGCTGCTCGCCCTCAGCCTGGTGTTCCTGCTGCTCGTGGTCGTCAACGGCCTGTTCAAGTTCTACATCAACACCTTCAAGGGTCGGCTCGGCGAGCGCCTTTTGCGACGTATCCGCTTCGAACTGGTCGACCGCGTCCTGCGCTTCCCGCCCAGCCACTTCAAGCGGGTGAAACCGGCCGAAATCGCGACGATGATCAAGGACGAGGTCGAACCGCTCGGTGGTTTTACCGGCGATGCCTTCGTCTCGCCGGCACTGCTCGGCGGCCAGGCGCTGACCGCCCTGGTGTTCATTCTTCTGCAGAGCTTCTGGCTCGGCCTGATCGCCACGCTGATCGTCGCGGTTCAGGCCGTGATCATCCCGCGCATGCGCAAGCGGCTGCTGATACTTGGGCGTGAACGCCAGCTGACGGCGCGCGAGCTCTCCGGCCGCGTCAGCGAAATCGTTGACGGTATTGGCGCCATCCGCGGGCACGATACCTCAAACTATGAGCGGGCCGACATCGCCTCGCGCCTCGCGAGGATCTTCAAGATCCGCTATGATCTCTATCAGTGGAAATTCCTCGTCAAGTTCATCAACAATTTCCTGGCGCAGGTCACGCCATTCCTGTTCTACGCGATCGGCGGCTATTTCGCCCTGCAGGGTCGCCTTGACATCGGGCAGCTCGTTGCGGTCATCGGCGCTTACAAGGACCTGCCAGGTCCCCTGAAGGAACTGATCGATTGGGACCAGGCCCGCCAGGACGTCCAGGTCAAATATGCGCAAGTCGTCGAGCAATTCAGCGTCGATCCGCTGCTTGATCCGAAGGTTCAGGCGGTTGCCACCGGGACCATCGCATCGCTGAATGGTCCGCTGGCGGCCGTGAACCTGACGGTGATCGATGACGGTGGTTCGACCTTGCTCGATCACGTGTCGCTTCAGGTGCAGCCTGGAGAGAAGGTGGCGTTGACCGGCGGTGGCGAGGTGCTGGCGGAAGCCTTCGGTCGCCTGGTCTGGCCGGCAAGCGGCAAGGTGGTCATCGGCGGACAGGACATTCTGGAGATTCCGGAATCCGTCACCGGGCGCCGGATCGCTTACGCGTCGTCCGATGTCTACGTGTTCCAGGGCAGCCTCGGTGACAACCTTTTCTATGGTCTGAAGCACGCTCCGCTGACAGAGGTGGCCTATGAAGGGGAGGGCGCTTCGCACCGCAAGTGGGAAGTGATCGAGGCGCGCCTTGCCGGTAATCCGTATCTCGACGTCAACAGCGACTGGATTGACTACGGATCGGCAGGAGCAAGCGGTCCGGACGACCTGCTCGTGCAGATCCGCCCGGTTCTCGACGCCGTGCTGTTGACCAACGACGTGATGGCGCTTGCCGTCCGCTCGACGATCGACCCGAACCGCCATACGGCATTCGCGGCCGGCATCGTCGAGATGCGCAGCGCGCTCAGGCAGAGCCTTGAAAAGGAAAAGCTCAGCGACCTCGTCGTGTTCTTCGAGCCGGGAGCCTACAACGTCGAGGCCACCATCGGCGAAAACATGCTCTTTGGTACGATCACCGATCAGGTGATGTGGGCGAATGCGCTTGAGAACCATCCGTTCTTCAAGACGATCCTGCAACGGGTCGGACTGCGCGACACGTTCTACGAGATGGGCATCGAGATCGCCGAGAACGTTGTCGAACTGTTCCGCGACTTGCCGCCGGATCATCCGTTCTTCCAACAGCTGACCTTCATGACGGCCGAGGAGATACCCGTTTACGAGGCCATCCTCCAGAAGGTGCGCAGCCGCGGCAAGGGCGAGGTTTCCGAAGACGATCAGATCAAGATCATCCGGCTGTGCTTCGATTACATCGAGCCGCGGCACCGCTTCGGTCTATTGACGGAAGAGGTGATGGCGAAGGTTGTTGCTGCGCGTCGCGAGTTCGACGAGGGCTTGCCAGCCGACCTCGCAGGAATGATCGAGCATTACCGCCCGAACCGCTACATCGCTTCCGGCAGCATCATCGACAACGTGCTCTTCGGACGCATTGGCCACAAGCACGCTGATGGGTCGGAGAAAATCCGGGCGATCGTACGTGATCTCTTCGAGGCCGGCGGCCTCTACAACGAAGTGCTGGCCTTCGGCTTCGATTTCAATGTCGGCGCCGGCGGCAAGCGTCTGACGGCAGCACAGCGACAGAAGCTCGACCTTGCGCGCGCGCTTATCCGCGCCTGCGACTTCTATATCTTCAATCAGCCGCTGCTTGCGCTCGATCAACGCGTCCAGGAACAAGTCGTGCGCAACGTCTTCTCGATGCTTGACCGCGCCGGGCGGGAACCGGCGATCGTGTGGGTCCTTGCCAACCCTTCGTTGCTGGACCTGTTCGATCGCGTTGCGCAGTTCGAAAACGGGCGGTTGGTGCACGACACCGGTGCCGATGCCGCGGTGGATGACGGACGCGACTACAAGGAAATGGCATCTTGATGTAATATTAATGTCAGGGCACGAGCATATGGTCCCGCGCGATGCGGGAGGCAGACTGCTCCCGACGGGAAATCGGAGACACGGATTGTGATGTTGCTCAAGGATGAAGTTGAAATGCTGCGCCGGATTACCCTGTTTTCAGGATTGCCGCCGGCAAAGTTGAAACTTCTTGCCTTCACGTCTGACAGGGTGATGTACGGCGCCGGCGAGGCACTGTTCTATCAGGGCGACATCGGCGATGCGGCTTACGTCATTCTTTCCGGCAAGGCCGAAGTGCTGATCAATACGGCCGGCGGGCCTTTCAAAATTGCCGAGTTCGAGCAAAATTCGATCGTCGGCGAAATCGCCATCCTCTGCAATACGCCGCGCACGGCGACTGTGCGCACTGCCACGCCGCTTGAGGCCCTGCGCATTCGCAAGGAGGATTTCCTCAAGCTTCTCGCAGATTTTCCGGAGATGGCGGTGGAGATCATGCGTGTGTTGGCAGACCGCCTCGCCCAGACCACGGCCGAGCTTAGCGAAGCCCGCAGCCAGGTCGAGCGGGTGGAGGCTTGACGCCAAGGCACGCTTCACGCCGGCCCGTTTCATGTCCAGGCATTCCCTCCCGTCATGTGAGCCTTTCGCAAAAGCGATTCCGCTTTGCGGAGATATCGGCTAGACAGGCGCCATGCGTTCGATAACCTATTTCCAGAAAACCGTTCAGTTCCCCGACAAACCGGAGAAGAAGCGCTTTTTCGCGCGTCTGCAGAACGGCGATTGGGAGCCTTGCACATTTCAGAACATCGAGCGCCTGGTCGATGGCAAGACGACTTTTGTCGACATCGGCGGATGGATCGGGGTGACGCCCTATTGGGCGGCGCAGATTGCCGACAACGTCATAACCGTCGAGCCGGATCCCGTCTGCTTCGGTATCCTCAAGGAAATGCAGCCGGAAAACCGCGGGGAGGTGCGCGTGATCAACGCCGCGCTTTCCGAGGACGAAGTGTTGGTGCTGCACTCCGTGGGCGGCGGCTTTGGCAGCTCGGAAACGTCAGCCCTGATTGCGGATGACAACGGCGAGGCGATCAGGGCGCAGACGGTTACGATCGCTGAGCTTCAGGCCATGGCCCGCACCGAGAGGCTTTGCTTCAAGATCGATATCGAAGGATATGAGTATCGCGCCATGGATCAGTTCCGGGCGATCGATCCGCAGCGAACGGCTGGGGTCCTGCTTGCCGTGCACCCGCAAATCCTCTTTGCCTCGCTGGACGGGCCTTCGGCGCTGCGTGCCATTCGCACGATAACAGCCACAATGCGTCTGATCCGCAGCCTGAGCGGCTTTCGCCTCGACAATCCGCAGGCGGTATGGACGGCGCTGCGCAAATCGATCGCCCGCCGGGAGTTTCGCGGCTTCGATCTGTTGTTCGTTTCGAGGCGTCAAGGTCGCTAAGCGAACCCGAGAGCGCCGGGAACGTTCTCGACCCGTCTCCTTATGCGGATGGCCCGTTACGATGTGCTGCGCACGTGCGCCTTGGCGCAGGCGCGGTCGCTTTCGAACAAGGCAGCCGCTCGTCGACGAGCGGCGGAGACCCGGTATGGTTAACCATTCTTTAGAGAATGTTGATTCGTCGTTTGAAGACGTGATTTTCGCTGCTATAAATTTCTCGGCCGCCATTGCCTGGGCTTGATGTTGCGTCGTGAGGGCGACCGTATGGCATGGATATATCTTGCGACTGCCGCCTATTGCATGCCCGCCTTGTTTCTATTGGCGATGACCTATCTTGAAGGTTTGCAGGCGCGTGCGCCTTGGAACATGTATCGTTTCGCTGGGCTGCTCATATGCATTTTTTGGCCGGTCCTGTTTCTCTATCTGATGTTTAAAATGATATCGAAAACAAGAATTTCGGAGCGTTAAGGCTAGATTCCCTGCCCCTATCTCGGGATTTGACGCCCGAACCGTGGCATTTACCATACAACCAGAAAATGCCGGAGACTTAACCCTTGAGTCCCTCATGCGGATTATGCTCCGGCGGTGATCGACCGGTGTGAAAGTTTTTGAACATGTGCGGTTTCGGTGGCCATTTCGGCTCAATTCCAGACGCTAAGATCCTTCTCGAGAAAATGGTTACTGCGATTGCGCATCGCGGTCCGGACGAGAACGGTTTTTTCGTCGACAAGGAGGCCGGACTTGGGCATGTGCGTCTGTCGATCGTCGGTCTCGGTGATGGTCAGCAGCCGATGTCGGACGAGACCGGCGAATTGACGATCGCCTTTAACGGCGAAATCTTCAACTATGTCGAATTGCGCGAGGAACTGCGCGCCAAGGGACGGCGCTTCCGCACGTCAAGCGACACCGAAGTGATCCTGCATCTGTACGATGTCATGGGCGAAGAGTGCCTGTCCCGTCTCAACGGCGATTTTTCCTTCGCCATCTGGGATCGGCGTCGCCAGCGGATGGTGCTGGCGCGCGACCGGATGGGCGTTCGTCCGCTGTTCCACATGATCCATGGCGGCACGCTCTATTTTGCCTCGGAGATCAAGGCCCTGCTGCAGGTGCCGGGCGTTTCTGCCGAACTCGATCCGATCGCGCTCGATCAGATCTTTACGCTCTGGGCGCCGATCGCGCCGCGCACCGGTTTTCGCGACATTCAGGAGCTCGAGCCGGCGCATCTCATGATTGCTGAAAAGGGCAAGGTTTCGATCCGTCCCTATTGGCAGCTCGACTATCCCGACTTCGGTGCGCCACCACTTTTCACGGACGAGCGTGTCGCTGCCGAAGAACTGCGTGCGCTGCTCACCGATGCCACCCGGATCCGGATGCGCGCCGATGTTCCCGTCGGCTCCTACCTTTCGGGCGGGCTCGATTCCTCCATCGTTGCGGCCATGGCGACCGGCATGGCGCCGCAGGGCCTCAGGACCTTCTCCGTCACCTTCGATAGCGCGGAACACGACGAGAGCGCCTTCCAGATGGAAATGGCGACAGCGCTTGGCACAGAGCACAGCGCCGTCGCCTGCCGGGCGGGCGACATCGCAAGATCCTTCCCGGAGGTGATCCGCTTTGCGGAGCGACCGATCATCCGGACGGCGCCGGCGCCTCTCTATCAGCGGTCCGGACTGGTTCGGGACCAGGGGCAGACGGTGGTTCTGACGGCCGAGGGTGCCGAGGAGG
>NZ_JAEPRP010000061.1:11120-38358 GCF_016652895.1 Ensifer sp. SSB1 | reverse complement strand
ATCCCGGCTTCGTTTCCGACTGTCTGGAAACGCTGGAAGAGATCGCCGAACAGGCCGCCGAGAGCTTCCATCACAACGGCGGTGAGAAGTTCACCCATATCCCCTGCCTGAACGACAGCACCGAAGGCATGGCCGTGCTCGAACACGTCGTGCGCCGGGAGCTTGCCGGCTGGCTTTGAGCCTCCCGCCATCCCACTTGATAACTGCACGCTGATCACCACTTCAGGATGAAGGAGCTGCGCTCTTGCCCACCGGCGAGTGCGTCTCTCTAACATTTTGAATTTACGCGCAATCCGCGGAAAACCGATTCCGAATGGAAACGGAATACGCTAGACTGCAGCCACAGGTCGAGATTGCAATTTAAGGGGGTATGTCTTGGGCGGAATGGATATCGTCGTCATTGGCTTCGTGGTGCTTATCATCCTGGTCCTCTTCATGGGGATCAAGACGGTGCCCCAGGGCTACCGCTATACGATCGAACGCTTCGGCCGTTACACGAAAACGCTGGAACCCGGCCTCAACCTGATCGTTCCCTTCATCGATCGGATCGGTGCCAAGATGAACGTGATGGAGCAGGTGCTCGACGTTCCGACTCAGGAAGTCATCACCAAGGATAATGCCAGCGTCTCGGCCGATGCCGTCGCCTTCTACCAGATCCTGAACGCGGCGCAGGCAGCCTACCAGGTTGCCCATCTCGAAAACGCCATCCTCAACCTGACGATGACCAATATCCGCTCGGTCATGGGTTCGATGGATCTCGACGAACTGCTCTCCAACCGCGACACGATCAACGACCGGTTGCTGCATGTCGTCGACGAGGCCGCCAGTCCCTGGGGCATCAAGATCACCCGCGTCGAGATCAAGGACATCGCGCCGCCGAAGGATCTGGTCGACGCCATGGCAAGGCAGATGAAGGCCGAACGCGAGAAACGCGCCCAGGTGCTGGAAGCCGAGGGCGCCAGAAACGCCCAGATCCTGCGCGCCGAAGGCGCCAAGCAGTCGGCGATCCTGCAGGCCGAGGGCCAGCGCGAAGCAGCCTTCCGCGATGCCGAAGCCCGTGAACGTCTGGCGGAAGCCGAAGCAAAAGCGACGAAGATGGTTTCGGACGCCATTGCGTCGGGCGATGTTCAGGCGATCAACTACTTCGTCGCGCAAAAATACACCGAGGCGCTCGCCTCGATCGGAACCGCCAACAACCAGAAGATCGTGCTGATGCCGATGGAAGCCTCCGCGCTGATCGGCTCGCTCGGCGGCATCGGCGCCATCGCCAAGGAAGTCTTCGGCGACAGCCAGACAGCGCCCGCGACCCGCCCGCGCCAATCTACGCCGCGCACCACGCCCGCCTTCCCGGCCGATCCTTCGCAGGGGAAGTAGGCGATGATCGAACGCGCCATTCAAGAACTCGGGCCCTGGAGCTGGTGGGTTCTGGGCTTCGTGCTTCTGGCAGCCGAGCTCGTCGCGCCTGGCGTGTTCCTGATCTGGATCGGCGTCGCCGCGCTCGTTGTCGGAATTCTCTCGCTTCTGCTCTGGGAGATCGGCTTCTGGACGTGGCAAGTCCAGTTCGTCCTCTTCGCCCTCTTCGCCGTGGTAGCGGTCGTTCTTGGCCGCCGCCTTGTTCTCTCCTCGTCCGAAACGTCCGACGAGCCGTTGCTGAACCGGAGAGCGGAAAGCCTCGTCGGCCGCACCGCCGTGCTTGATAAACCCATCACCGAGGGGCGCGGTCGCATCCGGCTCGACGATACGTTCTGGATCATCGAGGGGCCGGACTTGCCGGCAGGCACCCGGGTGCGTGTCGTTTCCACGCACGGCCGAAACCTGACCGTCGAAAGCGCCTGAACGACAAGCGGCTGAACCCACGACGTTTTTTCCGCTTGGAAACGAATGCTTAACCACGTCGCTTTACGATTGCGAAAGGATTGCAATCAGGCTCGTGGACAAACGGCATATGGTGCCAGGCTCATCTCGCTCGACCAAAGGAGACGCGCGGCGTTCGGCTTCGCTGGCGTTGCTGTTGGCCGGCACGGCGCTGTTTGCGCCGGCGTCACTGAGCGCCCAGACCGCCACGCCCGCCGCCACAACGAATGCCGTTGGCACCAGTACGGCAGCCGTTCCCGCAGCGACGCCGGCGATCACAGATCCGCAGACCACCGGTGCCGTCAGCGCAGACGACCTGACACCGGCTTCGAACGAGGATTTCGTTCGCCAGAACCAGCGCGAACCGACGATCGACGGCCTGCGGCTGCGGACCTATAACCCCGAGTACGATCGTTCGCCGGGCATCCGCATCGGCACGTTCACGCTGCGCCCGGGCGTCAGCGAGAGCATCAACCACGAATGGCGCAAGGACGGTGACACGAAGACGAACCGCGGCTACCTCGAAACCGGGATCCGCGGCACGCTGACCTCGGACTGGTCGCGGCACCAGTTGACCGTCACCGGCGAAGGCATCCTGCAGAACAATATCTCGGGCGAAGGCGAGGAAGAACCGCGCGCCGATGTCGACGCGGAACTGCGGCTCGATCTCTGGGATGAAACGATCGCGCGGCTTCGGGCCGGATACAGCTTCTACCGCGAAGACGCCGACGACCCCAACGCGATCTCGAACGCCAAGACCCAGTCCGCGGTCAACAACTACCGCCTTGGCGCCGCCATCGAGCGCGACTTCGGCCTGATCCGCGGTTCGGTCGGTATCGATTTCGACCGGCAAACCTATGGCGATGTCGAACTGGAGAACGGCACGAACCTCTCGGTCAAGTATCGCAATCGCAATACGGGCATCCTCACCGGCCGGGTCGGCTACGAGCTGTCGCCGGCACTGATCCCGTTCCTCGAAGCCTCCGTCGGCAAATCGCTCTACGATCTGCGCGAAGACCCGCTCGGTTTCGAGCGCTCCTATCAGACCTATGCCGCCCGCGGCGGTGTCGAGGTCGATCTCGGCGAGAAGCTCTACGGCGAACTGGGCCTCGGCTACGAAACCTACAATTTCGAGGACGACCGGCTTGGCGAGCTCAGCGGCCTCTCGGTCGACGGGCGCATCAACTGGTCGCCGCAACGCGGCACCGACGTCCTCTTCGCCGTTTCGACCGACCTCAACCCGTCGACGACACCGGGCGATCCGGGTTCGATCGACTACAACCTCACCAACATCATCACCCACCAGATGCGATCGGACCTGGTGGCACGGCTGACGAACAGCCTGACGCTGCGCAACTATCCCTCCGACGCCCGCTCGTCGGACGAAACCACCTGGCGCACCGGCGCCGGCCTGACCTACGACATCAACCGCTATCTCGCCTTGACGGGCGACGTCAGCTACGAACGCACTACCCGTGATCAAGGCGATACGACGGACATTACCCGTGTCGGCGTTGGGCTCACGCTGCGGCGCTAAAGCTATTCCAGGAAAAATGTGAAACGGTTGTCCGTCCTGAAGTGCGTCATTTCAAAGCGCCTGCCATCTTCAACGGAAAAGGCCGCGCCCGAAGGACGCGGCCTTTGACATTTTCGGGACCTGACCGATTACTTCAGGCTGCCCAGCAGGGTCTTCAACGGACCCTCGACGGTCGGGCGGATATCGCCGCGCTCCAGCGCAAAGGCGACGTTCGCCAGGATGAAGCCGTCCTTGGCGCCACAGTCATAGGTGTCGCCGCGGAAATGATAGGCGGCGAACTGCTGGCTGTCGGAGAGCTTGAGCATGCCGTCGGTCAGCTGGATTTCGTTGCCGGCGCCGCGTTCCTGCTTTTCGAGGATCGGGAAGATCTCCGGCTGCAGGATGTAGCGGCCGTTGATGAAGAAGTTGGACGGGGCCGTGCCCGGTGCCGGCTTCTCGACCATCTTGGTGATCTTGAAACCATCGCCAACCTTGTCGCCAACGCCGACAATACCGTATTTGTGGGCCTGGTCCGGTGCACATTCCTCAACCGCGATGACGTTGCCGCCGCTCTGCTCATAGAGCTCGACCATGCCCTTGAGGCAGCCCTTTTCGCCCTTCATGATCATGTCCGGCAGAAGCAGCGCAAACGGCTCGTTGCCGACGAGATCACGGGCGCACCATACTGCATGGCCAAGGCCGAGCGGCGCCTGCTGGCGGGTGAAGCTGGTGGTGCCGGCCTTCGGCAGAATGCCGTCGAGCAACGCGATCTCGGCCTTCTTGTTGCGTTCGCGCAGCGTCTGATCGAGCTCGACCTGAATGTCGAAGTAATCCTCGATGACCGCCTTGCTGCGGCCGGTGACGAAGATCAGATGCTCGATGCCGGCTTCCAGCGCCTCATCGACCACATATTGAATGACCGGCTTGTCCACCACCGTCAGCATTTCCTTCGGCACGGCCTTGGTGGCCGGCAGGAAACGTGTGCCCAGCCCTGCGACCGGGAACACGGCTTTGCGGACTTTACGCTTGTCGGTCATCTATACCTCCTTGAAAGGACTTCACTCATAACTGTTACCGAACGGCCCCAACGTCAATCCGCCTGGAACCATACAGCGCTCCGTAATGGAGCCGCAATCTCTATGCCGTCAGCTGAACACAGCCTGAACCGACCGAACAATGCTTATGCGAACTCCACGACCATGGCTTGACATTTTCTGCAGCGGAAGACGCCACCACAATTTCATGGTAAAGGGTTTGTTGACCACGTTTCTGTAGATTCATTGCAATCCGGCAATGCAACAATCGCGGCCGGATCCGAAACAGGAGCCGCCGACGACCGCCCCACCGTCCAGGCTGGCCCCAGACTGCCACCTTGCGGAGCGATTCGGGCCATGACGGCCGAAGCCCCGCAGAGAAACGGAACCGACAGCTGATGATCAGAAACCGCAGGACGTTTTTCCGTCATATCGCAGCCGCCCTCGTCCTATCCGCCGCAACGCTCGGCACCGCCCCCGCGCGCGCCGATGCCGGATTCCAGAACTGGATCAACGAAATCTACGCGACGGCCGCCAAGGCCGGCATCACCAAGGCAACCTATCGCCAGGCCTTCGCCGGAGTGAAGTCGCCCGACGAGACGGTGATCGAAAAGGCGAACTACCAGCCGGAGTTCAAGCACAAGATCTGGGAATACATCGATTCCCGCGTGAACCCCTACACCAAGCGCGTCGGCCAGGAGATGGCGACCAAGCACGCCCGTACGCTGAGCGCGCTGGAAAAGCACTTCGGCGTCGACAAAACCATCCTTCTGGCGATCTGGTCGATGGAATCCAACTACGGCGCCGTGCTCGAGAAGGATGACCGCCTGCACTATGTGCCGCGCGCGCTCGCAACCCTTGCCTATGCCGATCCGAAGCGCTCGAACTACGCCAAGAAGCAGTTGATCGCGGCGCTGAAGATTCTTCAGAGCGGCGACATCACCCCCCGCGAGCTGACCGGCTCCTGGGCCGGCGCCATGGGCCACACGCAGTTCATTCCGACGAGCTACCTGCTCTATGCGGTCGACGCCGATGGCAATGGTCACCGCGACATCTGGAATTCGGTGCCCGATGCACTGGCAACGGCCGCCAACCTGTTGAAGAAGAATGGCTGGCAACCGGGCGAAACCTGGGGCTACGAGGTCGCGCCCCCGGCAAATGCCGCAAAATATTCCGGCCAGACGAAGACACTCGCCGAATGGGCATCGCTCGGCTTTGCCCGGCCGAACGGCAAGGGCTTCCGCAATGGCAGCATGCGCGCCGAACTCAAGCTGCCGAGCGGTGGCGAAGGCCCCGGTTTCCTGATGACCAAGAACTTCTTCGTCATCAAGCGCTACAACGCCTCCGACAGCTACGCGCTCGGCGTCGGCCTTCTTGCCGACCAGATCGCCGGCTATCAGGGCATGCAACAGCGCTGGCCGCGTCCGGACGGGTCGCTCGACATCAGCGAAAAGTTCGAGCTGCAGAACCGTCTGAAGGAGCTCGGCTACTACAGCGGCGAAGTCGACGGCAATTTCGGCTCCGGTTCGAAGGCCGCGATCCAGGCGTTCCAGTCGAAGAATGGCCTGGCTCCGGATGGGCAGCCGACCCAGATGCTGCTGCGCGCATTGCGCAACTAGCGGACTCGAAACTGTTTCACGATCGCCGTATCCGTGAGATAAAATACGCAAAAGCGCGCTGCACCCGTGCGGCGCGCTTGCACGTGACAGCGGCTCGTTGCCGCCGCAACACGCCATGAACGGGTAAAGAACCAGATGATGAGCAAGCGCCGCGGACACCAGAGCCGATCGCCGTTCGGGATTGCGACCATCTGCATCGCCGCGATGGCGATGGTTGTCGTCAGCCTATTTGCGAGCCTTGCCGAAGCACAAGAACCGGTGCAGCGGCGCAACCTGTTCCAGATGCTCTTCGGCGGCCTGTCGCGCGACCGGCCTGTCTATGACGATCGTGACTATTTTCCCGAGCAGCCGCGACCCAAACGCCAGCGCCAACAACAGCAGCAGCGCCAGAAGGGCCTGGGGCAACAGAAGCAGAAGCCGAAGGCCACCGATACGCCAGCCGTCGTGCCGCAGGTCGTCGAGAAGGCGCCGGACGCCAAGAAGGTCCTGGTCGTCGGCGACTTCATGGCCGGCAGCCTTGGCGACGGCCTGAAGACGGCCTTCGAGATGACGCCCGGCATCGCCATCGAGACACGGGCCAACGGTTCCTCGGGCCTGGTGCGCGAGGACTATTTCGATTGGCCGGGCACCCTTCCCGGCTATGTCGGCGAAGTGAAGCCGTCGGTCATTATCGTCAGCCTCGGCGCCAACGATCGGCAGCAGATGCAGATCGGCGACGTCAAGGAAAAGTTCCGGACCGATCTCTGGACCGAAGAGTACCGCAAGCGCGTCAATGCGCTGGCTGCCTTGGCCCGCAAGGAAAAACTTCCGGTTCTCTGGGTCGGCATGCCGCCGTTCCAGTCGGCGGCGATGACGGCCGACATGGTGACCTTCAACGGCATGTACCGCGAAGAAATCGAGAAGGTCGGCGGGCAGTTCGTCGACATCTGGGACGGCTTCGTCGACGAGGGTGGCAAGTTCGTTCTGACCGGTTCCGACATCAACGGCCAGCAGGTTCGCCTGCGCGGTGCCGATGGCGTCAACCTCACCAAAGCCGGTAAACGCAAACTCGCCTTCTATGTCGAGAAGGACATTCGCCGCTTGCTTGGCGATGCCGCCGCGACGGACAAGAACGTGCCGGGGGCCAACGAGCTGAAGGACCTGGTGGTGACGGCGCCGCTCGGCAACGAGGATATCGTCAAGACCCAGCCGATCGGCTTGACCGATCCGGCACTGGACGGCGCCACCTCCCTCCTTGGCAATGCCGCGCCGGACAAGGGCAATGGCAAGAGCCCGCGTGATCTGCTGGTGGACAAGGGCGATATCGCCACGGCGCCCGCCGGCCGCGTCGATGACTTCCGCCTGTCGAAGCCGAGCACGGTGATCAGCAATCCGGTGATCCGCAACTAGAAGCGGCAGCCATTGGAAGTGGCCGCTCCGGCAAGAGCCGACAAAAAAAGCCCCGTCACGAGGACGGGGCTTTTTTCATGCTTGGGAGTAATGCGTTAACGCGGCAGGGTGGTCGAGCCCATCAGCGCCTCGTCGATCGCGCGGGCGGCCTGGCGGCCTTCGCGGATCGCCCAGACGACCAGCGACTGGCCGCGACGGACGTCGCCGGCAGTCCAGAGCTTCTCGACCGAGGTCTTGTAGTCGCGCTCGTTGGCGACGACGTTGGTCGAGCCGCGGCGGTCGGTGTTGAGCGTCAGCTTGTCGCCGAGGTCCGTCAAAACGCTGGTGGTGAAGGGGCCACGGAAACCGATGGCGATGAAGGCGAGGTCTGCCTTGATGATGAACTCGGTGCCGGCGACTGGCTTGCGGCGGTCGTCCACCTGGCAGCACTTTACGCCGGTGAGGTTGCCGTCCTCGTCGCCGATGAATTCGAGCGTCGCCACCTGGAACTCGCGGATGGCGCCTTCGGCCTGGCTGGAGGAGGTGCGCATCTTCGTTGCCCAGAATGGCCAGACGGCGAGCTTGTCTTCCTTTTCCGGCGGCTGCGGGCGGATGTCGAGCTGGGTGACCTTGACCGCGCCCTGGCGGAAGGCCGTGCCAACGCAGTCCGACGCGGTGTCACCGCCGCCGACGACGACGATGTGCTTGCCGCCGGCAAGGATCGGCTGCGACGGCCAGCCGACGCTGTCGATGTTTTCGCGACCGACGCGGCGGTTCTGCTGCACGAGATAGGGCATTGCGTCATGCACGCCTGCGAATTCGACGCCGGGAATGCCGGCGTCGCGCGGCGTTTCGGAGCCACCGCAATAGAGCACGGCGTCGTACTCGTCGAGCAGGCGCTGCATCGGCACGTCCACGCCGACATTGATGCCGCAGTGGAACGTGACCCCTTCGCCCTTCATCTGTTCGACGCGGCGATCGATGAAATTCTTTTCCATCTTGAAGTCCGGGATGCCGTAGCGCAGCAGCCCGCCGGGCTTCGTCTCGCGCTCATAGACGTGGACCTCGTGGCCGGCGCGGGCAAGCTGCTGGCCTGCCGCCATACCGGCCGGGCCGGAGCCGATCACCGCAACCTTCTTGCCGGTCTTGGTAACGGCCGGCTGCGGCACGATGTAGCCCATCTCATAGGCCTTGTCGGCAAGCGCCTGCTCAACCGTCTTGATCGCCACCGGCGTATCTTCGAGGTTCAGCGTGCAGGCTTCCTCGCACGGCGCCGGGCAGACGCGACCGGTGAATTCCGGGAAGTTGTTGGTCGAATGCAGGTTGCGGATCGCCTCTTCCCAGTTGCCGTTGTAGACGAGGTCGTTCCAGTCGGGAATCTGGTTGTGCACCGGGCAGCCGGTCGGCCCGTGGCAATAGGGAATGCCACAGTCCATGCAGCGAGCAGCCTGCTTCTGCACTTCCGGTTCCGACATCGGAATGGTGAATTCGCGGAAATGGCGGATGCGGTCAGATGCCGGCTGGTACTTTGCCACTTGCCGGTCGATCTCGAGAAATCCAGTTACCTTACCCATCGTACTATCCTGAAAGCTTTGCGTCTGAACAGGCGCTTTTCCCAAGCGCGCGTGAAGGGCCCCCGAACCAGTCTGTGATGAACCGGGAGCCTTGGTCACCGGGGCCTCCTATTCGGCCGCCTCTGCCATTTTCATGCGTTCCATATCCTCGAGCGCACGGCGGTACTCGACCGGCATGACCTTGCGGAATTTCGGCCGGTAATCCGTCCAGTGATCGAGGATCTCCTTCGCCCGGGGCGAACCCGTGTGGTGAAGGTGGTTGGAAATCAGCTGATAGAGCCGTTCCTCGTCGTGGCGCGTCATGTCGCCCGATACATCCACCATACCCTTGTGCATGATGTCGCCGCCATGGTGATGCAGCTTCTCGAGCATGTCGTCCTCTTCCGGAACCGGCTGCAGCTCGACCATCGCCATGTTGCAGCGACGGGCGAAATCGCCCTCCTCGTCGAGCACATAGGCGACACCGCCCGACATGCCCGCCGCGAAGTTGCGGCCCGTGCCGCCGAGCACGACGACGACGCCGCCGGTCATGTATTCGCAGCCGTGGTCGCCCACACCTTCGACGACCGCGACCGCGCCGGAGTTGCGCACCGCGAAGCGCTCGCCGGCTACGCCGTTGAAGTAGCATTCGCCCGAAATCGCACCGTAGAGCACCGTATTGCCGACGATGATCGATTCCTGCGGAACGATCGTCGCGTTTTCCGGCGGCCGGACGATGATGCGACCGCCCGAAAGACCCTTGCCGACATAGTCGTTGCCGTCGCCCACGAGATCGAAGGTGATGCCGCGTGCCAGGAACGCGCCGAAGGACTGGCCGGCCGTGCCCTTGAGGGTCACGTGGATGGTGTCGTCCTTCAGGCCCTTGTGGCCCCAGCGCTTGGCAAGCGCACCGGCAAGCATCGCGCCGGCCGAACGGTCGACGTTCTTGATTTCGGCTTCGATCTTGACCGGAGCCTTGGTTTCGAGCGCGACCGCCGCTTCCTTGATCAGCTTGCGATCGAGAACATCGTCGATCGGGTGCTGCTGGCGCGTGGTCCAGTAGGTCTCTTCCTTCTTGGCTTCCACCTTGTGGAAGATCTTCGAGAAGTCGAGACCGTTGGCCTTCCAGTGCGCAAGCGCACCGTCCTTTTCGAGCAGCTCCGACGCGCCGATGATCTCATCGAGCTTCTTGACGCCAAGCGACGCCAGAATCTCGCGCACTTCCTCAGCAACGAAGAAGAAGTAGTTGATGACATGCTCCGCCGTGCCCTTGAAGCGCTTGCGCAGGACGGGATCCTGGGTCGCCACGCCGACAGGACAGGTGTTGAGATGGCACTTGCGCATCATGATGCAGCCGGCGGCAATCAGCGGCGCGGTGGCGAAGCCGAACTCGTCGGCACCGAGCAGCGCACCAATGATGACGTCGCGACCGGTCTTCAGGCCACCATCGACCTGCAGCGCCACGCGCGAGCGAAGGCCGTTCAGCACCAGCGTCTGCTGGGTCTCTGCAAGGCCGATTTCCCACGGGCTGCCTGCATGCTTCAGCGAGGTGAGCGGCGAGGCACCGGTGCCGCCGTCGAAGCCGGCGACGGTGATATGGTCGGCGCGCGCCTTGGCAACGCCAGCGGCAACCGTGCCGACGCCGACTTCCGAGACGAGCTTGACCGAAACATCCGCTTCCGGGTTGACGTTCTTCAGATCGTAGATCAGCTGCGCCAGGTCTTCGATCGAATAGATGTCATGGTGTGGCGGCGGCGAAATCAGGCCGACGCCCGGGGTCGAGTGGCGGGTCTTGGCAACCGTCGCGTCGACCTTGTGGCCGGGCAGCTGGCCGCCTTCACCGGGCTTGGCGCCCTGCGCCACCTTGATCTGCAGCATGTCGGCATTGACCAGGTACTCGGTGGTCACGCCGAAACGGCCGGACGCGATCTGCTTGATCGCCGAACGCTCGGGGTTGGCAGAGCCATCGGGCAGCGGCAGATAACGGTCGCTTTCCTCGCCGCCCTCGCCGGTGTTCGACTTGCCGCCGATCCGGTTCATGGCGATCGCGAGCGTCGTGTGCGCCTCGCGGCTGATCGAGCCGAAGGACATGGCGCCGGTCGAGAAGCGCTTGACGATGTCGGCCGCCGACTCGACCTCGTCGACCGAGATCGGCTTGCGCCCGAGAGCCTCGGCGCCCTTGATCGTGAAGAGACCGCGGATCGTGTTCATGCGCAGTGCCGAGTTGTTGACCATCTCGGCGAATTCGCGGTAGCGATCTTGCGCATTGCCGCGAACGGCATGCTGCAGCGAGGCGATCGCATCGGGCGTCCAGGCATGGCTCTCGCCGCGCATGCGGTAGGCATACTCGCCGCCGATGTCGAGCGAGTTGGCGAGAACCGGGTCGGCACCGAAGGCCGCCTTGTGACGGGCGACGGTTTCGGCTGCGATCTCTTCGAGGCCGATACCCTCGATCGTCGTGGCGGTGCCGAAGAAGAACTGGTTGACGAGCTTCGACGACAGGCCGACGGCGTCGAAGATCTGCGCGCCGCAGTAGGACTGGTAGGTCGAGATGCCCATCTTGGACATGACCTTGAGGATGCCCTTGCCGACGGCCTTGATGTAGCGATAGACGACCTCGCTCGCATCGACCTCCTTGGGGAACTCACCACGCTTGTGCATGTCGATGAGCGTGTCGAAGGCGAGATAGGGGTTGATCGCCTCGGCGCCGTAGCCGGCAAGCAGGCAGAACTGGTGCACTTCGCGCGGTTCGCCGGATTCGAGCACGATGCCGACCGAGGTACGCAGGCCCTTGCGGATCAGATGGTGGTGCACGGCGGCCGTTGCGAGCAGCGCCGGGATCGCCACGCGGTCCGGACCGACCTGGCGGTCGGACAGCACGATGATGTTGTAGCCGCCCTTGACCGCCGCTTCCGCACGCTCGCAGAGGCGGTCGAGCATTTCGGGCATGCCTTCGGCACCGCGCGAAATGTCATAGGTGAAGTCGAGCGTCTTGGTGTCGAAGCGGTCTTCCGTGTGACCGATGGAGCGGATCTTTTCGAGATCGCCATTGGTCAGGATCGGCTGGCGCACCTCGAGCCGCTTGGCATGCGCCATGCCCTCGTGGTCGAGGATGTTCGGACGCGGGCCGATGAAGGAGACGAGGCTCATCACCAGCTCTTCGCGGATCGGGTCGATCGGCGGGTTGGTGACCTGCGCGAAGTTCTGCTTGAAATAGGTGTAGAGCAGCTTGCGCTTGTCCGACATCGCCGAGATCGGCGTATCGGTGCCCATCGAGCCGATCGCCTCCTGGCCGGTCGTCGCCATCGGCGACATCAGGATCTTGGTGTCTTCGAGTGTGTAGCCGAAGGCCTGCTGACGGTCGATCAGCGAGACGTCGCGGCGCAGCGCCCGCGGCTCCACCGGCTTCAACTCCTCGAGGATCAGCTGGGTGTCTTCAAGCCACTTGCTGTAGGGATGCTTGGTTGCGAGCGAGGACTTCACCTCCTCGTCGGAGATGATGCGGCCCTGCTCCATATCGATGAGCAGCATCTTGCCCGGCTGCAGGCGCCACTTCTTGACGATCTTGCCCTCGTCGACCGGCAGCACGCCGGCCTCGGACGCAAGGATGACGCGATCGTCAGAGGTGACGATGTAGCGGGCCGGACGCAGACCGTTGCGGTCGAGCGTGGCACCAATCTGGCGACCGTCGGTAAAGGCGACCGCAGCCGGTCCATCCCACGGCTCCATCAGGGCTGCATGGTATTCGTAGAACGCCTTGCGTTCGGGCGACATCAGCTGGTTGCCGGCCCACGCCTCGGGGATCAGCATCATGACGGCATGCGACAGCGAATAGCCGCCCTGCACCAGGAACTCGAGCGCGTTGTCGAAACAGGCAGTGTCGGACTGGCCCTCGTAGGAGATCGGCCAGAGCTTGGAGATGTCCTCACCGAAGAGTGGCGAAGAGACCGACGCCTGGCGCGCCGCCATCCAGTTGACGTTGCCGCGCAGGGTGTTGATTTCGCCGTTGTGGGCGACCATGCGGTAAGGGTGCGCGAGCTTCCACGACGGGAAGGTGTTGGTGGAGAAGCGCTGGTGCACGAGCGCCACCGCCGACTCGAACCGCGGATCGGACAGGTCCTTATAATAGGCGCCAACCTGATAGGCGAGGAACATGCCCTTGTAGACGATCGTCGCGGACGACAGCGAGACGGGATAGAAGTTGCTCTCCTCGCCCTTGTATTCGTCATAGATACGGTTGGAGATCACCTTGCGCAGGGTAAAGAGACGGCGCTCGAACTCCGGGTTCGTTGCGGCATCGCGGCCTGCGCCGATGAAGACCTGGATGTGGCGGGGTTCGGTCGCGGCGATTTCCGGCGCCTTTGACAGCGACGAATTGTCGACCGGGACGTCGCGGTAGCCGAGAAGGACCTGGCCCTCTTCGGTGACGACGTCCTTGATCGCCTGCTTGAAATGCGCGACCAGCGCATCGTCCTGCGGCATGAAGATATGACCGACGGCATATTCGCCGGCCTTCGGCAAGGTGATGCCCTGCTTCGCCATCTCCTCACGGAAGAAGCGGTCGGGAATTTGTACGAGAATGCCCGCGCCGTCGCCCATCAACGGGTCGGCACCGACGGCGCCACGGTGCGTCAGGTTTTCGAGCATGAAGAGGCCATCGCGCACGATCTGGTGCGACTTCTGACCCTTCATATGCGCGACGAAGCCGACGCCGCAGGCGTCATGTTCGTTGCGTGGATCGTAGAGACCCTGTTTTCGCGGCAGGCCGGACGGGAATGCGGGCGTTTTTTCAGCCGTCGCAACGCTGTGTGCGAGGTTGAGCCCAGATTGCTGTGATGGCGAATGATCCGTCATCGTTTTCCCTCCTGTTGAAACCCGGCAACGCCGGGCATGGCACCGCCCGCGCATGGCTCTTCGTTGCGCGCAAAGGCGCGCCAAAAAGTCGGGGCACTCATCGTCTCATGATCCTGATCAGGTCGCAAATAAGCACGGCATCATCAGGCATTGATGTCTGCGACCATCCTGACGGCAGGCGATTACAACCGGATGAAATCCGGCCAATCCCCCCGCTTCGCACGCCGGGTGCCGTTTTTTTAGGCACTAGCGGCGATTGTTCCGGTCCCTAGACCGAAATAGGACAGCAAACCTGTCCTATTTCATGTGCTCTATGCCAGAAACTCCCCCCCACCGCAAGAGGCATATCAGCAAATAATAGAGGAGATTTTGCCGAACATTGCCGGAAATTTCTGGCTTTTATAATTTAATTACGGCGTTTCGTCGTTTTCTTCCTTTTGGTTTCAAACTGGTCTCCTGTTGGCCTTTCGGCCGCTGACCGTGATTGATCCGGCGGAGAACTCGGTTAAGGTCGGCGAAATCCGTCGAAAAGACTGTAATACAGGGTGGAAAGTGATGATTTTTTCGTCTGACAACTGGGCTGGTGCCCATCCCGCGATTGCCGAGAGCCTGATGGCGCACGCAGGCGGATACGCGTCGGCCTATGGCACGAGCGATCTCGACCGGAAGGTGGAAAAGAAGTTCGCCGAGATTTTCGAAAGAGACGTCGCCGTCTTCTTCGTCGGCACCGGAACCGCCGCCAATTCGCTGGCACTTGCGAGCGCCAACCGGGCGGGTGGCATCACCTTCTGCCACCGCGAAGCGCATGTCATTGCCGACGAATGCGGCGCGCCGGAATTCTTCTCGCACGGCGCCAGGCTGAAGCCCGTCGACGGGCCGCGCGGCAAGATGGAAGCGGCACGGCTCGAGGCCGAAATGAGGCGCTATCCGTTGGACAACGTCCATGGCGGCCAGCCTGCAGCCGTGTCACTGACGCAGGCGACGGAAAGCGGCACGGTCTATTCGCTCGCGGAAATCGACACGATCGCCGCCGTCGCCAAGGCGCACAAGTTGCCGGTGCATATGGACGGTGCGCGCTTTGCCAATGCGCTCGTCAGCCTGGGCACCACGCCCGCCGAAATGACCTGGAAGCGCGGCGTTGACCTCGTTTCCTTCGGCGGCACCAAGAACGGCTGCTGGTGCGCCGAGGCGCTGGTGCTGTTCGACCTCTCCAAGGCGCATGAGATGCACTTCCTGCGCAAGCGCTCCGCCCAGCTTTTCTCCAAGTCGCGTTTCGTCTCGGCGCAGTTCGACGCCTACTTCGCCGGCGATCTCTGGCTGAACCTCGCCCGCCACGCCAACGCCATGGCCACGCGCCTGGCCGAGGGCATCGCCGCGGCAAAGACGAGCCGGCTTGCCTGGCAGGCCGGTGCCAACGAGGTCTTTGCCATCATCAGCAAGGATGTGGCGACGAAGCTCAGACAGGATGGCGCCGTCTTCTACGACTGGCCGGTGCCGCACGATCTTGAGGGCAAGCTTGCCAAGAACGAGGGCCTCTATCGCCTCGTCACCAGCTTTGCGACCAAGGCCGAGGACGTCGACCGCTTCGTCGCCGGCTGCTGAGCCCTTCCCTCAACCCTGCCCTTGCAGGGTCCTCAGATTGGCGAGGATTTCGACCGAGAGCGCCGCACTCAGCTTTCGGTCGACGCCCTTGGTCGGCACCAGCACGAATTCCACGTCTTCGAGCGGCGGCAAGGCACCGGCCGGTATCTCCTTCAACCCCGGCGGCACCATGCTGCGCGGCTGCACGAGCACGCCCATGCCGGCGCGCGCGGCCGCCGTCAGCCCGCTGAGACTGCCGCAGGTGCAGACGATCCGCCACGGCAGGCGGTGCCGATCGAGCACTTCGAGCGCGACGCTGCGGGTGATGCTCGGCGGCGGAAAGGCGATCAGCGGCAGCACCTTGTCACGCCGGATCCGTTCCGGGTCGCGGGCAAGCCAGACCAGCGGTTCGCGATAGACAAGTTCACCCCTGAGGTCGCCGAGCCGCCGCTTGGCGAGCACGAGATCGATCTCGCCATTGTCCTGCATCTGATAGAGCACGCCGCTCAATGCCACCGTGAGTTCGAGATCGACGGACGGGTGCGCGCGCACGAAGTCTTCCAGCACCGCCGGCAGCCGGCTCATGACGAAATCCTCGGAAACCCCGAGACGTAGGCGCCCCCGGAGGCTGCTTTCCGCGAAGAGTGCACGCACCTCGCCGTCGATCGCCAGCATCGAGCGGGCATGGGCGAGCAGCGCCAGCCCATCCGCCGTCAGCGCTACGCGGTGCGTATCGCGCGCCACCAGGGTTCGCCCAAGCGAGGCCTCAAGCCGTTGAATATGCTGGCTGACGGTCGATTGCCCCAGCGACAGTTTTTCCGCCGCGAGCGTGAAGCTGCCCATCTGCTCGAGGGCGACGAAGCTGCGCAATTGCACGAGATCCAGCATGACCCATCTCAATTCGTGATAACTGTTATTCCTTGCATCCTGCTTCATAATGAACTTTTTCGGCAAGAGCTTGATGCCGAGAAAGTGACGAAAGACATGCGCCGCTACCTTCCCGATACCTTCACTATCCTGCTTCTGGCGACGGTGCTGTTGGCATCCGTTCTGCCGATCCATGGTGAGGCCACTGTCTGGTTCGGCATCGCGACCAAGGTCGCCGTCGGCATGGTCTTCTTCCTGCACGGCGCGCGCCTGTCGCGCGACGTGGTGATTGCCGGCGTGCTGCACTGGCGGCTGCATCTGACGATCCTAGCCTCGACCTTCGCGCTCTTCCCGCTCATCGGTCTTGCGGTCGGCTTCGTCCCGACCTCGATCCTGCCGTCGACACTTTACACCGGCATCCTGTTTCTCTGCGTGCTGCCCTCGACGGTGCAGTCGTCGATTGCCTTCACTTCGATGGCCGGGGGCAACGTACCGGCAGCGATCTGCTCGGCCTCAGCCTCCAACATCTTCGGCATGTTCCTGACGCCGCTGCTCGTCGGGCTGCTTTTTTCCGCCGGTGGCCATGGCGGCGTGACGCTCGATGCGCTGGAGCAGATCCTGTTGCAACTGCTCGCACCCTTCGTCATCGGACAATTGCTGCAGCCCTGGATCGGCAACTGGATCCGGGCGCGCAAGGGGCTCTTGGCGCCCATCGATCGCGGCTCGATCCTGATGGTCGTCTATCTCGCCTTCAGCCAGGCGGTGACTTCGGGCCTCTGGCAGACCTACTCGCTGACGGATCTCGGCATCCTCGTCGTCATCGAGATCATCATGCTGGCGCTTGTCCTCGCCGTCACCATGTTCGGCAGCCGCCTGCTCGGCTTCGACAAGGCGGACGAGATCGCCATCACCTTCTGCGGCTCGAAGAAGAGCCTTGCGAGCGGCGTGCCGATGGCGAGCGCCATCTTCGCCGGGCAGAACATCGGCGCGATCGTGCTGCCGGTCATGCTGTTCCACCAGATCCAGCTGATGGCCTGCGCCGTCATAGCACAGCGCTATGCCGCCAAGAAGCAGGCTTCCGCAGTGCCTGCGCCGGCCACGTCCTGACACGCCAGGCAGCAAAAAAGCGGCGCCCCCTGGGGGACGCCGCTCTGTCTTGGGAGATTGTTCTGGCTGCGGCGGTTAGAGGGTCTGAGCCTCGATCTGCTTTGCCTGCGAGGCGACGGACGAAATCTCGATCCGGCGCGGCTTGGCTGCTTCCGGGATCTCGCGGGTGAGGTCGATGTGCAGCAAGCCGTTCTTCAGCGAAGCGGACTTGATCTCCACGTGATCGGCAAGCTGGAAGCGGCGCTCAAAGGCGCGCTTGGCAATGCCGCGATGGAGAAACTGGCTTTCCTCGCCCTTTTCCTCGGCCTTTTCGCCCTTGACCGTCAACGTGTGCTCACGGGCCTCGATCGAAAGCTCGCTCTCGTCAAAGCCGGCAACGGCCATGGTGATGCGGTAGGCGTTTTCGCCGGTGCGTTCGATGTTGTAGGGCGGATAGGTCTGGGCTTCACCCGGCTGGCCGAGGCTGTCGAGCATGGTGAACAGGCGATCGAAGCCAACGGTGGAGCGGTAAAGGGGAGAGAAATCGAAGTGACGCATTGTGTCCTCCTTGGAGCAACGTTTGCGATGTCTGGTCGGCCACCCCATTCTGGCAGTGGCAGGACCGGTGAACGGACCCGTCTTCGGCGCCCGTGACCCTGATTTGGGGAGGCGAATTCACGACTTCAAGACGCGAACGCCCACGATTTTTCCCGTGAACCCGACATGAATGCCCGCTTCGGTTTCCGTTCAGCCTCGGGGGACTAGAAAAAAGCTCTGGGCGGCAACTCCCAGGCTGAAGTGATAAGTCCCTTCCTCTTCAGCAGCCGGAAACGGTGATCGTCCGGATTTCACCCACCGTTTCCGGCTTTTTTCTTTGACGGCGAAGACCCTGCCGCCTATCCCTTGATGCTATCGTTCAACGCGCGTTCAAGTCCGGCCACGACCTTATGACCTCGATCCTCCACGCGACACCGGACAATCCGATCCCGGACAATCATGTCGCGGGCTTTTTCGACGGTGTCGGTGGCCGCAAGATCCGCTATGCGATCTTCAAGACAAGGCAGCCGGTCGCGCGCGGTACCGTCGTCCTGCTGCAGGGCCGCAACGAATCGATCGAGAAATATTTCGAGACGATCGCCGATCTCACGGCCGCGGGCCTCTGGGTCGCAACCTTCGACTGGCGCGGTCAGGCGGGCTCGGAGCGGCTGCTGCCCCATCCCGGTCGCGGCTATGTCGATCACTTCTCCGACTATGAACGCGACCTCAGCACCTTCCTTGAACAGATCGTGCTGCCGGATACCCGCCTGCCCTTCTCGATCGTCGCTCATTCCATGGGCGCGCTCGTCGCCCTGTCGCTGGCACCGATGCTCGCAAGCCGCATCGACCGGCTGGTCGTTCTGGCGCCCTTCGTCGGCCTCGGCGGCCAGGCGCTCGGCGAGCGCAGCATCGCGGCGGTTGCAACGCTCATGCGCTGCATCGGCCTCGGCACGCTGCCGGCGCATCCCGACAAGGGCAACCGCCCGTTCGAAAACAACGTGCTGACCGCGGACCGCCGCCGCTACCAGCGCAACATCGCGCTGACGGATGCCCACCCCGAACTGAGGCTTGGCCCCCCGACCGCGCGCTGGCTGAGTGAAGCCTTCCGCGCCATGCGCCGGATCATCCGTCGCGAACATCTGACGCGCATTACCCTGCCGACGATCATCCTGGCGCCGACGGCGGACCGTCTGGTGCCCCATATCGCCGTCGAGTGGCTGGCGCGCAATTTCCGCGCCGCCCAGATGATCCCGATCGATGGCGCCCGCCACGAGCTGCTGCACGAGGCCGATCGCTATCGCGCCCAGGCGATGGCCGCGATCCTTGCCTTCGTCATCCCCGAAGAGGGTGACGAGCGCGAAACCACGGCCGCCTGAATCAGGCGAGCACTTCCGCTAATCATTTGATTTTGCAGTTCGCTTCGGCGTCAGCGCCCGAAGGGAATGGCCTCAGCCCTTCAGCATTTCCAGCGCCTGCGCATGCAGTTCGGCGTTGCCCGCAGCGATGACTTCGCCGCCCATTTCCGCCGGCCCACCCTGCCAGTTGGTGATGATGCCGCCGGCCTGCTCGATCAGCGGGATGAGCCCGCCGACGTCATAGGGCTTCAACCCGCATTCGATCACCAGATCGACATGGCCGGAGGCCAGAAGCGCGAAGGCGTAGCAATCGCAGCCATAGCGGAAGAGCCGGACCTTGCTTTGCAACGCCTCGTAGCGGGTCTTCAACGCGCCGGTATAGAGGTGCGGCGAGGTGGTGAAGAGCACCGCGTCGGACAGCGATTTGCAGGCGCGCGTCGAAAGCACCTGCTCGCCCCCCGGTCCGCGGTAGACCGACTTCGCGCCGTCGGCGAAGTAGCGCTCGCCGGTGAAGGGCTGGTCCATCAGGCCCATGACCGCCTCGCCGTTGCGATAGAGACCGATCAGCGTGCCCCAGACCGGCAAGCCCGAGATGAAGGCGCGGGTACCATCGATCGGGTCGATGACCCAGACATATTCGCGGTCGAGCCCGACATTGCCATGCTCTTCGCCGAGGATGCCATGTTCCGGAAAATGCGTCTCGATCAGCGCGCGGATCGCCGCTTCCGCCGACTGGTCGGCCTCCGTTACCGGATCGAAGCCGCCTTCGAGCTTGTTGACCACGCTGGTACCGATCCGAAATCGCGGCAGGGTCTCTGCCTTGGCAGCTTCGGCAAGACGATCGAAGAAGGCGCGGTCAGGCAACATGGCTCTCTCTCAGGGAAACATGAAGGAAGGTACGTCCTGCATAGACGAAAATCACCGAAAGGCAAACGACCGAGCACGGCCATCTGCGGGCGGCGTCGGCGCCAGGGCAGGAGCGTCTCGCACCGCACCACGGCGGCTTTAGCGAATTCAATCGGTTGATTCGCCATTTTCGGCTGAAAAACTTTTGACGCGACGCAAAAGTTTTCACCGGCAAACTTGACATTTGTGCAGTGCAATATTATTGTTTCCCTACAGTCACCTGTGACTGTAAATACCCTCCTTGGGTGTTTCCTCCCTAGACTTGACCGCGCCGTTGGCGCGGTTTTTTTTGAACCTCCCCGAAAAGAAATACCAAGCGTCTCCAGCACCTTGCTGGACGCCGTCACGCTTTGCCGGTTCTTCCGGGTTTTTTGGGGAAGGCTACTCAGCCGCCAGGGGGAGGTAGGCGCCGTAGTCTTCGACATGGCGGGAAAGCGACGCGACGAAAGTCGTGAGATCTGCGACCAGCGCGCCGAAACCGGGTTTGCGCACCAGCGTCGCCTCATCGACATAGAGCCCCCGGTTGATCTCGATCTGCAACGCGTGCAGCCCGCGGGTCGGGCGACCATAATGCTCGGTGATGAAGCCACCGGCATAGGGCTTGTTGCGCACGACGCTGTAGCCGAGCTGCTGCAGGAGATCGACCGCGGCGCGCGACAGTTCACCCGCAGCACTGGTGCCGTAACGGTCGCCGATAATGAAGTCGGGACGCTGGGCACTGCCGGGCAAATGCACGTTTCCGGGCATCGAATGGCAATCGATCAGCACCGACAGACCGAACTGCACGTGCGTGCGGGCGATCAGTTTGCGCAGGGTGGCATGGTAGGGCTTGTAGATCGTCTCGATCCGCGTCAGCGCATCCTCTACCGGGAAGCGTCCGCGATAGATCTCCATGTTCTCGGCGACCAGCCGCGGGATCGTCCCGAGGCCGCCGGCGACGCGCATCGAACTGATGTTGGCATGCGGCGGCAGCGGCCCGTCGAACATGCGTGGGTCGAGTTCATAGGGCTCGCGGTTGACGTCGAGGAAGGCGCGCGGGAAATGCGCCAGCAGCATCGGCGCGCCGAGGAAGGTCGCGTTCTGAAACAGTTCGTCGACATAGTGGTCTTCCGACCGGCGAATCGAAACGGCGTCGAGCCGCGATTGATCGAGGAAACTCTGGGGATAGGACCGGCCGCTATGCGGTGAATTGAACACAAAGGGAATGCGCTGGATCGGAGGTTCCAGGACCTCGAACAGTTCCCTCTCCGCAATTTCCCCCATCTGAACCCTTTTTTACCATATGCGGTTCTTACAATTGTCATCATGTTGCCAGTTGGTCCGCTCTGTGTCCATAGTGACCAATCACAGCTCCCGGGGAATTGACGTCCCGCGTTCACGAGATATTTACCGCGTTGGGGTTTGGATAAAACGCCGCAATCTACGCGCAATGAACTGAATAAAGAGAAGCACGGCCCAATTCATGACTGCGAAAATCCTTCTTGCCGAAGACGACAACGATATGCGCCGATTCCTGGTGAAGGCGCTCGAAAAGGCCGGCTACAAGGTCATGTCCTACGACAACGGCGCCAGCGCCTATGACCGGCTTCGCGAGGAGCCCTTTTCGCTGTTGCTGACCGACATCGTCATGCCCGAGATGGACGGCATCGAACTGGCGCGCCGCGCGACCGAACTCGATCCGGACCTCAAGGTCATGTTCATCACCGGCTTTGCCGCCGTGGCGCTCAACCCGGACTCCAAGGCGCCGAAGGATGCCAAGGTGCTTTCCAAGCCTTTCCACCTCCGCGACCTCGTCGACGAGGTCAACAAGATGCTGGCAGCCGCCTGAGCCACGACAGTTTTCCACAGGCGCGAGCTGTCGCGACTGAAATGAATACGAAATCCGTTTGACCGCCGCGATCCACAAGGGATCTCCGGCGGTCTTTTCGTTTCAATGCCTTAGCAGAAATCCAGGAAATGCAGGGCGCCGGGAACGGCCCGCAAACCCGGCCCAGGGGAGGAAAAACACCTCCGCAGAATTTCTGTCAAAAAACCTTCGAAAACCCTATTGACGCGGCAACGGCTTTTGTGGTCTATGCGCCACATCGGATGGGCGTGTAGCTCAGCGGGAGAGCACTACGTTGACATCGTAGGGGTCACAAGTTCGATCCTTGTCACGCCCACCATCCAATTCAAGGGCTTAGCGAGAAATCGCTGAGCCCTTTTTGGTCTCTGGTGCCAAATGGTGCCAAGTCGGGGTGGTGAAACGGTGCCAAATCGGGCGCCCAATAGCCCCCGAAACGCTGTCACCGGAGCCCGACCGTCCTTTCCGATTGCAACCCGTTGCACCAAGAATCCAGTATGCCTCCCGTGGTGCCAAAATCTGGCGCCAGGGCGCCGGATTAGGCCGTCCTGGTTGCCTCCGCCGCGTTCATGCGTGTGCGGCGCTCAGCTTCAAGGTCGAGCACCGAAGCGCGCATGTCCTCGGTGGTGACCTTCACATACACCGACTTGGTGACCCGGCTTCCTGGAGCATGGCCCAGGCGCGGCTGCAGTAGAGCGTCCGGCACGCCTCGCACGTGAAGCCAGGTTGCCATGGCCTTGCGCAGAATATGGGGCGTGAGCTTCAGCGCCTGCCCGTTCCGCCTCACTTCAGCCTTGTTGACCGCGGTGGCGAGCGCCCGCCGAATATTCACGAGCTTGCCGCCGAACCGGCCCGGGAACACCAGCACGGGCGGCGTTTCACCGTCCTTCAGCGCCTTGGCACGCACCGCCTTCTTCACCTCCGCAAGGGCGTCAGCAAGAGAAGCGCTGATCGGAATGTCCCGGTCAGAGTGGCGCGTCTTCGGTGTGAAGCCATCCTTCCGCCTGATGGAGACCAGCCGATTGGCAGAATCCACATCCGGCCATTCGAGCGTGTACGCCTCTGTCTTGCGAACGCCTGTCTCAGCCAGGAACCGCACTAGGAGCGCCCTGTGCTCGCCGAGGACGTCAAGGATGCGAGACATCTCCTCCGGCGTGGGCACGTCTACACGCTTCACCGGCACGGGAATGCGTTCCACTTTCGGGAGCTTCTCCACGAGGCCTTTCTCCTGGGCCCATCGGAGCACCTGGAGGAAAAGGGAGGTCTCAGCGTTGATCGTCGCCGCCACGCATCCCGCGTCAACGCGATGCTTCTGGTAGTCTGCCACCTCCCTAGTCCCGATGCTGGAGACATCGGTGTCGGGGAACTTACCCAGTATGGCCTTGAGCTTGTAGCCGTCCGCGTCCAAGGACGATTGCCGCTTCTTGCCGGTGACGACCCGGTCGTCTTGTTCCTTCAGCCAGCGCTTCGACACTTCAGTGAGCGTGACGCCGCTCATTTTTTGAACGAACCCGCGCCCCGACAGAGCGCCATCGAGCTGAAGCTCTCTGAGCATCCGCTTGGCTTCCGCCAGTGCCTCCGCCTTTGTCGGGAGCGTGTGACGGGCGCGCTTGCCGTTCGGTGAGAGGTGCGGCGGGACATCGACTATCCACGCACCTGTGTGCGCACTGTCACGGATGCGCGGGGCCACTCGGAATGGGCCGACCTTCTCAGCATTGAGCTTTGCTTTTGTCATCTCTTTGGCTTTCCGCTTTTTTCAGAGAGCGCACGTAGCGGACCGGGTCGAATGCCCCACCCCCTTCCGGTGCAACAAGTTGCAGCGGCTCCGTCGCGACACGCGTGCGCACCTTCCGAACTGAAACCAGCTTGGCACCAGTTCCCTGATCCCGTCGCGAGTTGATGAAAGCGACCACATCTGCGCGCCGATAGATCAAGCGCGCACCAATTTTTGATGCGGGCAGCTCACTCCGGGGGATGCGGCGAACAAAGTCCACACCGCACCCTAGCATCCGAGCCACGTTCTCGACAAAGAGGAACTCATTGCCCAGGCCGTCCGGGCTGCCGACAAAACGATGGGGATTTTCGCGCCTGTCCACCTCATGATAGGTCCGCGCAAAGGTTGCCAGTCGGTCGAGTAGGCCAATCATACCCTTCGGTTTCTGCGTCATTCTTTCTCACCCCCTCCGTTCGAAAAGCCTGTAGACGTCTCCAGGGGTTAGGCAGGGACGCGTTTTGGACAGGTCGATCAATATGCGAAGTTGACCGTGCACCCACCGAGCTTCGTCACCCGACGACAGCAGGTATTTGTCTCGGGCCGCCCGCTCCTCAAGTTCGAGCTCGTAAGCGCGCCAAGCAGTGGCGAGGATTGCGCTATCGGAGAGCCACCCCCGAACGATCGGGTCGCTTGCAGCCTCAGCGTCGAGGGTGGAAAGATCATCCTCTGGAATTCGTTGGCGATGGAAGAGGTCGGGGTACTTCGGAAGGATCACTTCCCGTTCTGCCTTCAGCACTCTCGAAAGCAAAACAAAGGCGCAGAAATGGGCCTTAGAGAAGCGCCACGTCGCCCCTGCTCTTTTTTTGTGCACCAGCATACGCCGATAGCCCGCCTCGAATTTTCGCGCATCGACGCCCGCAGGCCAATCGTCCCGTGCAGGTAACGGAGGAGGCTCAGGGCGGCAGATCAGCCCAACGCCATCACCAAGCTTCTCGGGCTGCCTTGACCGTTTCAATTCCTCCTGCGTGGGCCTGTATTTCCCGACCGTTGCCTCCCTAAAAAGCTCCGCGTCAGACTTTCCCCGATGATGCCTTTTTTGAAGTGTCTTGTAGGCAATTCCTGCTACTTCGGCCCACTCGGCAAGGCAGCGTCTTTCATCTCGCCACGTCGCGTAGATGTTCGTCGTCCTGTTACGGGCCTGCCCTTTCGGAGAAGACCAGCGGATTAGGCCGGGACCGTAGGTGAAATTCTGAGGGTCTTTGCGATCAACAGAAGCGTCCGGACCAGGCGCGGGGCCGCCCATTTCGAGCATGAAGGCCTTAAAGTTGTTCAAGTCCGGGTGGAGCGAACAATCAGACGCTTTTCGCCGAGGGCGCGTCCTATTCCTTAACTGTTGATGGATGTTCCAGGACTTTGGGAACGTGGACTTCATCTCCCGATCTGTCGCCGTGGCAATAAAACTTCTGAAGCGCTCGCCGGTTAACTGCTTGTCCGAAACAGGCTGTTTCCGCTTCAGCTTACACTTGTTTCCGGCGTCCTTGCCGGCATCACTTGTAGAGGCATCGAAGACATTGGCTTTACCATTCAAAATCAGCACGTTATCCGGCGATGTGTCTCCGATCCCCTTCCGACTTTTAGACCGCACGATCCCTTGCGCGAGAGCGCTGCCCCCTTTGTCAAAGAGCGTCGCTTCGGAAGGGCCATTCCTCATCCTGAGCTCATCAAGTACGACTACATTCGACATAGCACAACCTCGGCCACAAATGGCAACACCAAATGAACAACGGCAACCTTTATGTGATTACACGCGTTAACAATCTTTAACAAGTAAGTAAATTAGTGAATCATCGGGGATTGCTCCGACATACACTTTGGTATGTTACTTCGAAATATCCATGATTTAAGGAGAAAGTATTGTAAAGAATCTAGATACGTAATAACGTCGAGGAACGAATTTCAAAGGATTCAAGAAATGTCACGGAAGCTCATTGGCACGCATGTTGACCCGCCGTTGATTGATGAAATCGATGCCTTTGTCGGCAAAGGGATGCCGGGAGAGCCTGGCTATTTTTCGTCTCGCAGTGAATTCATCAAGGCGGCTGTGCTTCTCTTCCTCGCACAGCAGGCAGATCAGCCGACTATCCGTAGGCGCAGGTTAGTCCAACCCCTGGACGCAGCGCAGACGTACACCCCAGATCGATGACGCGAGCCCTCACAGGAAGCGACGGGTCACAGCATCGGCAGGCAACCTGTCGAGGCGGCCCAGCCGAGTTCTGGGTTTGGCTTGCGCTAAATTGCAACCCGTTGCACCGGACCCTCCCCCCGGCCTTGTCTTGGCCCGGCGTGAGGTTGCGTCCGACCGCACTCGATGGCCTTCGCGCCCCGGCCCGGCCCGCCCCGGCGCCATCCGTTGCACCCCTCTCCTCCGTCCCGGCTGCGCCCCGTCTCTCCCCCTTCGCTCCCGCGATCTTGAGGACACCGCCCCAGCATCGGCTGCCCGAAAGCCCCGTCTGCGCTCTCGAGAATGCCGAGCAAGAAGCGATGGCAGCATTCGACCGACCATCCTATGCCTCGTCACGGCGCCTCTGCCATCATAGAGGTCCAAGACCTCGGCATGGTTTGTCATAGGCCGCGCCCAACGCGTAATTGCCGGCCCAAGTTTCGATAACTTCAAGCCAGCACTCCCCACCACTGAAGTTCTGACTGAATACTTGATTGTCGCGCCCTTAGCAGACGGGGCGGATACTTTCCGGTGCAACCCGTTGCAATTTGCTCACTTACACTTCGCCCGGCTGGGGAAAGGGAATGAAGGCAACCGCTTCCGCTCCACATACACGAACGTTAGTCGGTGATTTTCATTGTTCTTCGGAGCATGTGTAGGAAGGTGGAACGACAGCACACCCACGCGGGGCTCTCAGACAGGGACTGACGCCCGTGTATCTCCCCGCCATCGAATAACGCGTCGGCAGCAACCTTCTACAGCTCGAGACGCCGGGCGACTTTGCTGCAACCCGTCGCATCACTCCCATCGCCAGGATGCCCTACGCCCTCGCTTGACCTAATACCTCACGCGCGCTCAGTCGCGCATAAATACAGCACCGCATTTGCAATTATGCTCATTAATCTCTAGAATATCTTCCAATATTATTCATCAGCTTCAATGCTTTCCACACGTGTTATCACCGAGTGCAATACATCAAAAGGAATCATTTGCCATAAATTATAACAAAAACTAAGTTTAGAACAATTCTTGTGCGACATTTTATTTTATGCTTGATATTTCACATGAGCATTAACTTCGACAAAACCTGGATGCGGAAATTAAACGATGCCTTCAATCTTGAGCTGTACAGGGGCAGCGACAGGACACGTCCGGCGCTCGAAACCTTCAGCACGCTTCAAAAGCTGACTGATGTAGGGATGACTCGAGTGGTGTTCCACGGCGGCGGCGACAGCGTTTTGGACTCGTTTTCACATGCGCGAGAAAGGGGTTGCCTAGAGCTGCGTATGTTGGGGCTTTCCTACGTGCTGCTGCCCAAGAGCATAACATT
>NZ_JAEPRP010000061.1:3800-11110 GCF_016652895.1 Ensifer sp. SSB1 | reverse complement strand
AACATTCGAGTATATTTGCGCCGAGCCTGCGCTTTCATTCTTTTTTATGGATCTTCATTTGCTTGAGCCGTCCGGCGTCTATGATGATATATGTGGCGACACGGAGGAGTTGGCAGAGATAAACGGACAATACTTTGTTCGAGATTTGAGGTATGGAAACATCGAGCGATATGATGACGCCGGGAGATTAATCTCGACGCGATGCCACGCACGGCCTGTGAAGCGTCTGCTTCGCGGGCATCTGCTTTTTGTCGATCGCAAGAGCACGTTTTGGCAAGGCCTTGGCTACGGCTATTTCTGGAACTCGACATCAGCGAGTGAGTTGCGGGATTTGGTCACGGCGATGGTAAACCCGGGTTGACGGTCTCGGTCATGACCCCTTGTTGAAAGCTCGCATTATTTTCTTTGCGGCAGGCGAACGTTTTCGCTCGACCTAGTGTTGGAGGGGCCGCGGTCCCAGTTCTGGACTGCAACCAGCTGCAAGCGGAAATGGCAGAACTCAAACACATGGTCATGCCCTGCGCCGGTACCGCCCAAGTCGACGGCACTCGATGTCATGCTCACGCGCGTGAACGCGGCATGACATGCCCGAGGGCTACATGCGCCGCCGCCCGGCTGCTCTCTTCCACGTCCCCTGGCCGGTTCCCGATTGCAACCCGTTGCACCAACCTCCACAGGTGCCGACTGTGGTCTGTTCCCTCCGTTCGACCGGCACTGTAATCGCGCCGCCCGCGGTCCCGGTACAACCTGAGATATCGCGACCTGTTCTCCCGCCATTGCCACAGGCAATTGGAGACCGTAGCAAGATCGGGATATTTCCCGGTGCAACCCGTTGCAAATTGCGCATCGGTTCCTTGCCCATCTCATCCGAAGCATAACCAATAGAAAGCTGGATAATCGGCACGAAGACAACCACCTCCAGTCCATGTGCACGAGGGGCGGCAGGAAGTGAGTGCCAGGCGGGTCGCCCGTACCCCTTCCCGGTCGTAATCTGGAGATCGGCAGGGATCTTCCGTCGCACCAGACGCCTAGCGACCTTGAAGACAGCACAACTCAGCCGACTCGCTCTTATCGTTCGTACATTCCTGATTGAATAAGCTCCAAGCCTCGGATAGGCTCACCTGACAAACCAGAAACTGGACGCTCCCAGTTTTCGTTAGGTCATGTCGTGGGGGCATGGTGGGGACTCAAAAAGCCAACCTTCGGTGGGGCGTCGAACGACGACTCGAGTTCATCGAATTTCGCCTGTTTTGGGAAGGGCGCGTTAATCGCTCCGACTTGATGGGCGCATTCGGGGTATCGCTCAACCAAGCATCTACAGACCTGAATCGCTACATCGGGTTCGCTCCAGACAACATGGCCTACGACAAGCGCGCGCGGATGTATGTCCGTGGCCACGAGTTCAAGCCGCAATTCCTCGAACCCGATGCGAGCCGCTATCTGGCCCAGTTGAGGTCGATGGCAGACGGGATTCTCAGCCGCGAGGATTCCTGGATCGCCGATCTCCCGCCCTACGCGTCCGCCGCGACACCTGTGCGCGGCGTCAACCCAGTGATGCTCCGGTCGGTCGTCGGAGCCATCCGTGGCGCCGAAGCGATTGAGGTAAAGTATCAGTCTCTTTCAGTTCCGGAGCCCCGATGGCGATGGATCGCGCCGCATGCCATCGCGTTCGATGGTTTCCGCTGGCATACCCGGGCGTTCTGCCTGACCGATGATCGTTTCAAGGATTTCCTGCTGTCCCGGATACTCGATATCCGCGGCTCAAGGGAGAGCGGAGTTTTGTCCGGCGCTGACCGCGATTGGAACTCTGAGATCACGCTGGAAGTCGGGCCCCACCCAGCGCTTTCAGAAACACAGGCAAAAGTCATCGCGCTCGACTACGGCATGCTGGGTGGCAAAGCGAAGATCAAGATCAGGCGTGCCCTGCTCAATTATGCACTCAGGCGTCTCGGGCTCGATACCGATCCGGGAGCGAGGAGGCCGCAGGATCAGCAGATCGTTCTTCTCAACAGGGAGGTCGTCCATGAAGATCATGGATAGGCCGTCCCGGCTACTCAGCAATCGCCCCCGAGCAACGAACGAACTTGATAGCCGTCTTCTCGACCCGGTCGAAATCCGACTAATTGCGGATGGGCATCTGGCGCGATTAAACGATTTTGCAGCATCCCCGCGTATTCATGCGGTCGACCAGAAGGGAGACACACCGCTTCATCTGGCGGCGCGCACGGGGAGTCTTGCCCTTTGTGATCTCTTCATTCGGGCCGATGCCGATCCCGGGGCACTGAACCATGAACGTCAGACACCCGCTGACGTAGCATTTGCAGAAGGCCACCGTTTCGTCGGAGAGCTACTCTCTTCGCTTATTGCGAATTCGCTGGAGCCCGAATCGTTTGATACACTCGACGAGGGTTCGGAGTTCGCGGCCGCCACGAGCAGGATCGAGGCAGTTCCCAAGCCCTCTATGGCCATGAACCAGCAGGTGGAGCCAGACGGCACTTCAGATGAGCTGGATGACCTACTGAGTTTTGTGGCCGAAGAGACGCCGGAGGATTTTTTCGGCCAGTCCGCAGGCGAAAAGGCTTCAGGGACATTCGTCGCGCATGTGAATTCAGCACTTTCGGTTGCAGATGACGAGGCCCGGGACTGGGAGCTCTACCTTTCACCGGTGCAAATAGCCGGAGAGGGCATCGGCTCTGGCGCCACGACCACCTTCGATCAGAGTACGGAGCATGACTTCCTGAAGGTCCGCAACCGCGGCCCGCGATCGGTCAAGCGTGCGGTAGTCCAGACCGGAACGCGGCTGTCAATAGATCCCGAGATATGCATGACGTGGGTCGAGGAAACCCTCCCGAAGGGATGGTTCTCCGTCGACGATATGGACGCCCTGGCCGCACTGTGCGAAGGCAACGGTGATCTGCAGGAATTGCGCGTCAGCCTGCAGCGCAACCTCGAAGCCGCTGGCCTCGAGTTCGTTGATCAAGCCTCCGGGCATGAGTTCGGGCTGTGGGATGCAAGATCGGGTATATCGACATGTGATCTGGCTGAGGCGATTGAGGCAGCTCTTACCCGATCTACACGGCTGCCCGGCACGCAGCGCTTCATCATGGACAAATCCGACGAGCTACAGCTGCTGGAGCCGATGGTGCGTGCGAAGCAGGAGCTTCAGGTGAGCATCCTCGCCTGCGAAGCTGCCGTGGAAACTATCCTCAACGTTCTGGACAGCATTCGGGATGGTTTCAGAGGTCCCGGAACTGTTTCGCTGAGGTCCATATTCCCCGGGCGTCCGGACCACGCCGAAACGGCGGAAGTCTTCGCTGCTGCGGATACCCTGAAGTCCTGGCACGTCAATGGCCGCGTTATGGATGGAAAACGGCGCAGAGAGGCACTTGCTGCGCTGGAAGCGCTCGATCTCTCCATGGCGTTCCACAAGGAGATTGTCAGATCCCTGGAACGGGAGCAGGCAAGTCTCGAGAATGCCAGTCGATTGGACACACTGATTTCAGTATTTGAGGCTTCCACGGAACGCCTGATCCTTGAGCACCTTCCATATGCGCGGCGTTTTGCGGCCCGAAACGTCGAGGAGGGCGAAGACCCTGAGGACGTCTTCCAAGTGGCGTTCCTGGGACTGCAAAATTCCGCACGTCGGTTCGACCCCGAGCGAGGTTATCGCTTCCTGATCTACGCCACTTATTGGATGCGACAGGCAATAACGCGATGGCGCGCCGATGAGGGCACGGCGATTCGTATCCCGGCGCACCGTCACGAGAACCTCGCAAAGCTCGATCGGGCGATTGAAATGCCGGACGTCAGGGCTGACGTTACCGGCTCGGACGATGAACTCGCCGTCGAATTGGGTTGGACCCGCGAAGCGGTGCGGCTGCTGCGCGAGATACCACGTCAGGGCGAATATCCCGAAGCTCTTGACGATTGGGATGCATTGCTTCCCGAGCCGCAAATCCAAGACCCCTTCGATCAAGCGGAAACGGAACGAATTGTCGCGGCCTCCTTGGCAGAACTGGAAGAGCGTCAGGCAGAGATAATCCGAATGCGCTTCGGAATCGGGCGCGACGCCGAGATGACCCTTGAGGAAATTGGCCAAGTCTACGGGGTTACACGCGAACGCATTCGACAGATCGAGGCCAAGGGGCTCAACTACCTTTCGCATCCGGGTCGTAAACGTCGTTTGCAGACATTGTTAGGGATGTGACGACATGGGTGTAAGAAACGTTCCCCCACATGCCGCCTCGATGCTCGAATCCCTTCGGGGGCTCGGCTATGCACCCGCGACTGCAATCGCGGACCTGATCGACAATTCCATCGCTGCGAATTCGAGCGAGGTCTCCATACATCTCGAGTGGGCCGGCCCCGAAAGCTGGGTGCGGATCATCGATGACGGTGCCGGCATGGACGATGCCGCCCTCGAAGCCGGCATGCGGCTCGGTGCACGCGATCCGCGGGCCGAACGCACCTCCGGTGATCTGGGGCGTTTCGGGCTGGGCCTGAAGACAGCGAGTTTCTCCCAAGCTCGGCGGCTGACCGTCGCCAGTCGGCGCAATGGTGGGCCCGCGGTCTGCCTGCGCTGGGATCTCGATCTTATCGGCAAGGAACCAGGAGCCGAATGGCCGCTGTTCGAAGGACCCGCACCGGGATCGGAGCGTCTGCTTGCGCCGCTCGACCAAATGGAACATGGCACTATCGTCCTTTGGGAAAAGGTCGACCGCATCGTGACCGATGGGTTCACGGCAAACGACATGATCGAGCTCGCCGATCGTGTGGAGGCGCATCTCGCGATGACCTTCCATCGTCTTGTGGACGGCCAGCAGCCCGGACTTCAACTGCTCCTCAACGGCAGAGTGGTGAAGCCATGGGATCCGTTCCTGACCGGACACCCCGGCAAGGCCCTTGAAAGCGCCGAATATCGCATTCTCCACACGACGGGCGTGATGGTCCAGTGCCATGTCCTACCGCATCGCGACATGCTCAAGCATGCCGAACAGGAAGCAGCTGCCGGGCGGGGAGGGTGGACGCAGCAGGAGGGCTTCTACGTCTACCGGAACAGACGCCTCCTGCTGGCAGGAGGTTGGCTGGGTCTCGGGGATGGAGGGAAACCTTGGCCGCGCGACGAAGCCCACAGACTTGCCCGCATCAGGCTCGACATACCGAACAGCGCAGACGCCGAGTGGAAGATCAACGTTCTGAAGTCGACGGCCAGTCCGCCGGTTCGGCTGCGACCACAGCTTCACCGGCTTGCGTCGGAAACCCGGGAGACCGCGAGACGGGTCTTTGCTCATCGGGGTCACATCACGCCGCTCACGGGTACGCGCTCGAATGCTGTCGCGGAGGCCTGGCAGGTGCGGCGCTCGGCTCAGGGAACGTCCTACCGGATTGCCCGTGACCACGACCTTGTCGCCTCGATCCTTGATCGGGCCGGTTCCATCAAGCCCGACTTCCTCGCGCTCCTGAGGCTCATCGAGGAGACGGTTCCGGTCCAGCGCATCTGGCTGGACACAGCGGAGGATAAGGAGACTCCGAGGACGGGCTTCGCAGGTGCCCCTGAAAGCGAAATTATGGAGACGCTGTCCTCGATGTTCGAAGCGCTCGTGAAATTTCGCCGACTCAACCCAGCCGATGCAAGGGAACGGCTCGGCCGCACCCCACCATTCGACCGGCACCTCGATTTGGTTTCAGCTCTTGAAGTGAAAGACTCGAAATGACGATCTCCAATCAGAAGGCTTTTGACTCAATACTTTCGATGGCGCAGAACATGCTCCGCCTCAGCTCGGAGCGTGCCCAAAGTGCTGTCACTCCGGAAATGATCGAGAAGGAGCTGAAAAAGCTTGCGGTCATCGTGGAGGAGGACTTTGCGCTCGTCGACCGTGACGCACTCGTTGACGAATTGATCCGTCGGTCAAGTCGCACCGTTGGCGAGAATGCCACCCTCTCGAGCGGAGAGGACCATGTTCCCTGGCTCGAAGCGGAGCGGAAGAAGGGATGGACGTACTGGCGGCGCTATTCCGAGTACATGGAGACGCGTATCCCGTGGACGGCCCTAGACGCCTTGGACGTCGCCACTGATGAAGTCCTCTCGCAGCTCGAGGATCCGACCCGGGAAGGCGCATGGGATCGTCGCGGGCTGGTCGTCGGCCATGTGCAGTCGGGCAAGACGGGCAACTACACCGGTCTGATCTGCAAGGCTGCAGACGCCGGCTACAAGATCATCATCGTGTTGGCGGGCCTGCACAACAATCTGAGAGCTCAGACCCAGATCCGTCTCGACGAGGGGTTCCTCGGTTTTGCCACCATCGCAGACGCCGAAGAGCTCCCTGCGGTTGGGGTCGGGCTGATCGACAACGACACATCCGTCCGTCCAAATGCAGCAACCAATCGGAGCGACAAGGGCGATTTCAACACGGCCGTCGCGGCCAAGATGAACATCAGCCCGGAACAGCGACCGTGGCTGTTCGTGGTCAAGAAGAACAAGACGGTCCTCGAGCGCCTGCTGCACTGGATCCGCAATCGTGTCGCCAATCACGTCGACCCCGAAACCGGTCGCAAGCTCGTCACCAACCTGCCTCTCCTCGTGATCGACGACGAGTCCGATCATGGGTCTGTCGACACGGGTGAAGACGTCGTGGACGAGTTCGGTAACCCGGATCTGGAGCATCAGCCGAAAACCATCAACAGGCTGATCCGGTCGATCCTCCACCACTTCTCGCGGAAGGCTTATGTCGGTTACACGGCTACGCCCTTCGCAAACATCTTCATCCATGATCGCGGAGAGACGCAGGAGCATGGGCCGGACCTCTTCCCTGCGGCCTTCATCACCAACCTCGCGGCGCCATCGAATTATGTCGGGCCGGGGCGTGTGTTCGGATCGGCCTCCAGCACGCCCGACGACTTGCCCCTCGTGCGCCCCCTGTCGGACGAGGAGTTTCAGCCTTGGATGCCGAGTAAAACCACTACATCTCCGGAGATAAAGCCACACAAGAACGGACATCGTCCTCGTTGGAAGGGAGAGGGCCGCGTGCCGGATTCGCTCGCGGAAGCGATCCGGTCCTTCGTATATGCTTGCGCGGTCCGGAAGCTGCGCGGACAGGGCAACAAGCACTCCTCAATGCTGATCCATGTGACCCGCTTCACCTCGGTTCAGAGCGAAGTCGTCAACCAGGTCGCTGAGTTCCTTAGGGATCTGAAGGGCCGCTACACCCGCGACATTGAACTGGCTGTCCTAGAAGCCTCCATGCGCGGGGAGTATGAAGAGACTTTCCTGCCCGGCATGCAGGGGATCCGTGCTGCACTCGTCGAAGGGG
>NZ_JAEPRP010000061.1:0-3790 GCF_016652895.1 Ensifer sp. SSB1 | reverse complement strand
CCGATGTCCTGTCTGACATCCGCGTGCGCGAGATCAACGGCACGGCGAAGGACGCTCTCGATTATGCCGAGAACGACGGCACCGGCCTCAAGGTGATCGCTATCGGCGGCGACAAGCTGGCGCGTGGTCTGACGCTCGAAGGTCTCTGCACGAGCTACTTCCTGCGAACCGCGCGCATGTACGATACCCTCATGCAGATGGGTCGGTGGTTCGGCTACCGCGATGGCTACCTCGATGTCTGCCGCCTCTACACGTCGCAGGAAATGGTGGAGTGGTTCGGCCACATCGCTGATGCCGCCGAAGAGCTGCGCCAGGAGTTCGACAATATGGTCGCGGCCGGCGCCACGCCCAAGCAGTTCGGCCTGCGCGTGAAATCCCACTCCGTGCTTACCGTGACCTCGCGGGCGAAGATGAGAAATGCTCGCGCGATGCAGCTGACCTATTCCGGCGATCTGCTGCAAACCATCGTGTTCCCGAACCGGAAAGACGACATCACGGCAAATTTCAAGGCCACGGATCGCTTCATCAGCGCACTTGGCCAATCGAAGGACCTGAACCACCAGCACTTCGTGCCAGAGGGTCAGAAGTGGAACGGGCACCTGTGGCGGGATGTCCATGCCCTGAGCGTCATCTCGTTCCTCCGGGAGTACAGGACCCACCCGGCCAGCTTCCGGATCATGAGCCCGCTGATCGCGGATTTCATCGAGGAGATGAAGAAGGACCGGGAGCTCACGAACTGGACCGTGGCGCTGATCGGGAAAGACAGCGGCCCGGACGACAAGCATCGCGCGGTTGGCGGGTGTTCGGTCAACATGCTCCAGCGCAAGCGCACGACCGAACACGCGGATCGATATTCGATCAAGACCCTCATCTCGCCGCGAGATCAGGCCATCGATCTGACCGAGGCGGAGTGGAAGGCTGCCCTCGATCTCAGCCAGAAGACTTGGCGCAACGACACTGATCGAAACGAGGGCAAGGAGCCACCGTCCGAACCCAGAGGCCCGCAGATCCGTCGGGTTCTCGGAGAAGGCGTCCCGGAAGCGGGCATTACGGCTCGCCGGGAACGCGGCTTGCTGATGCTCTATTTGCTCGATCCCGAGGGTGCCGGTGTCGATGAGTTGAAGGACGCCGATCCCGTCGTGGCCTGGGCAATTAGTTTCCCGTCAAGCACTTCCGAAAGAAGGGTCTCCAACTCGAGGTACATCGCCAACAGCGTCCTGTGGGGAGGCCTAAATGAGTGGGTGGACTGAAGAGGGACTCGCACGTGCGTGGCGAGCGCTCGCGCGCCAGGAAGCCGGTGAAGACTGGCGATTCGTCCGCCTCACCGGAATTGGCGCCGTTTCGGTTGAAGCTGGTTGCCACTTTCCCCTCGGGCTGGAGGCGCTGATCGTTTCGTTTCCCGGATCTTGGTCGGCCAATCCGGCGCGGCTGCCAGAAGGCAAGGGCTTCGATGTGGTCCCTATTGAAGGTCAGACCGTGTTTGCCGGGAGGACGGCCATCGCACTGGTGAGGCGGCCGGAGGGATCGCCGGACATGTTCGCCATCATGGTCGTCGATGTCTTGCGGGTGCTCGAAGTTGCTGCCAGCCCGGCGAACCGGGACGTCATCGAAGCTTTCCTGGAACGAGTCAGGGAATGGCAGGCGTTCATGGCTCGAACGCACCGTCCCTTGTCGTCAGATGCTCAGATCGGCCTGCTCGGCGAGCTGTGGATGCTCAGGTTGCTCACTGACACTTCCCTTGGAGCCGGTGCTCTCGACTGTTGGCAGGGGCCGTTGCGTGCAGCGCAGGATTTTCACGTGCGCAGCGGCGCGATCGAAGTGAAGAGCACGGTCAGGACCGGCAGCTTTCTCGCGCGGATAAACAGCATCGAGCAGCTGGATGGTGACAGGGCGCCCATCTTCCTCTGCGCCTTTCGCTTCGAGGAAAACACGGACGGGATCTCGCTCGTCGATCTCGTGTCTGCACTCCGCAAGAGGTTCTCGCAGGCCGGCGTTCAGCGCGGCTTCGAGGCGCTGCTGATGGTGATGGGTTACCTCGAAGAACATGCGCCACTCTATGGCCGCACGCTGACATTGAAGGATGCCAAGGCCTTCCATTCGGAAGGCGACATGCCACGCCTCACTCGCGCCGCGCTCCCGGCCGCCGTCCGCTCGGCCGCGTACGTGCTCGACCTCGATGCCCTGGAAGTCCCTTCGATCGGAGTTCCGGAGCTGCTCAACGCATATGGATTGGACTGACATGAGCCTTGAAGAATTTCACCGCAACTTCCGTTCCGACCTGCAGACAATCATCGCCGAGCGCGTGGAGGCTGGCGAGGGTCCCTTTCCTTCGGAAGAGCTCGTCTTTGCAGAAACGGTCATGGAGCATGTCGCCGAAACCGGAATTTGTGACTCTCCGACCGTTTGCCACTGGAACGGAATGATCGGCAACGCGAAGCTTCGCATCACAGGCTATGCCCTCAGCTCCGACGAAACAGCCCTTGACTTGTTTGTAACGCACTATTCCGGCTCTGATGAGCTGATCGAAATCAAGGATGCCGATGCAACGGCAACCGCAAGTGAGGGGGTGCGCTTTCTTTTCAGAGCGGCGAGCGGAAGCCTGGATGCAAGGATCGATCCGACCCATCCGGTCCGCGACCTCGTTGCGACGATCCGTTCCCGGTGGGGCGAACTGGACCGACTTCGCGTCTTCGTGATCACCGATGGGCGCACGAAAACCAAGCGGTTCTCTAACAAGGAAGTCCAGCAAAAGCTGGTGGCAGTAGAGGCCATGGACATCGAACGCCTCTTCCGTCACACCGAAGGCAAACCACGTGACGAACTCGCCGTCAGCTTCGTTCAGTCGATAGGTCATCCGCTACCAAGCGTCCACGTTCCCGACCCTGACGCCGACTACGAATATGCCCTGACTGCTATCCCCGGACAGCTGATTCGCGATCTTTATCTTCGCTTCGGAAGCCGCCTTCTTGAAGCCAACGTTCGGACCTTTCTCGGCACCAAGAAGCCAACCAACAAGGGCATTATCGAAACACTGAAGAAGGAGCCCGAGCACTTTCTTGCGTTCAATAACGGTCTCGTCTTGGTCTGCGATGAGGCGGCGTTTGAGCGAACCAGCGACGGCAATCTCGGCCTTTCTTTCATCAAGGGCATGCAGATTGTTAACGGCGGTCAGACCACCTCCACCCTCTACTTCGCCTCGAGGGATGACCGCACCATTGATCTGAGCCATGTAATGGTGCCGGCAAAGATCATCATTCTGAAGGGATCGGAGGATGACCCGCGTGAACGCCTGATCAGCAATGTCTCCCGCTACGCGAACAGCCAGAACGCCGTAAAGTTGTCCGACTTGTCAGCGAACCGTCCCTTCCATGTCCAACTGGAGAAGCTTGCGAATGAAACATGGTGCCCTGACGGTGCCACGCGGTGGTTCTACGAGCGGGCCGCAGGGGCGTACAACGTGATGTTGCTAAGGGAGGGCAATAGTCCAGCGAAGCGGCGCAAACTGAAAGAAATGATCTCACCGAAGCGGAAGCTCACAAAAAACGACATCGCCAAATACCATGAGGCATGGCGTGGAAAGCCGAATCAAGTGGCAATGGCGGGCGAAAAAAACTTCAAGGCGTTCATGGATGCGCTAGACGAGGATCCCGCCATTGTCCCGAACCCGCTGGACACACGCTGGTACCGAGAAATGATCGCCAAGGTCATCCTGTTAAAGGCGATCGAGAGCTTGATCAAGACGAAAGAGGCGAAAGTGGTCTTCCGGCAGGGCTGGGTGAACATCGCCACC
>NZ_JAEPRP010000059.1:36778-39476 GCF_016652895.1 Ensifer sp. SSB1 | reverse complement strand
AAATACTGGTGTACAACTTCCGCTACCTGCTTGGATCAGGGGTCGGATGCTTCTAATCTTCGACGAAAACACGTCAGATTCGATGAATGCAGCGCCCGCCCGGATGTGCCATGAAAGCCTTTTACGCATACCCTTCGTCCGAGCGCGAGGTCGTCACAGCAATTCGCTCCGCCCATGCGGCCCTGGGCGAGTCCCGACGTGGTCTTGAGCTACGCCTCTGGGAACAGAACGAAATTTGTGGTCTGCCGCTGACCGATCCAATCTTTGAGCATATCCGTGCGGCAGACTTCGTAGTTGCCGACATCAGCGTGCTGAACTTCAACGTGACTTTCGAAATCGGCTATGCGATCGGCCATGGAAAGCGGGTCTACCTGACCCGCAATAGCAACATCAAACGCGACGCGACCACGATCGATAAGATCGGTATATTCGACACATTGGGGTTCGAAGCCTATGCCGACGCAGACGGATTGATTAGGCTGCTGAACGGGTATGAGGGGAGCGGGGCAATCCCAGTCAGGAGGCTGCTGAACCTCAAGGCGCCGGTCTACCTTCTTCGGACTCCGCAATCTAACCAGGCCATGTTAAGCATCGTCGGTCGGATAAAGAAATCGCGATTGGGTTTCAAGGGATACATCCCAGACGATGAGCCGCGACTGTCTGCTCCTAAAGCGATCGATGATGTGGCCTCTGCATTGGGAGCGGTCGTTCCGCTTCTCCCACTGAGCTTCGCCGACGCGGAGATCCATAACATCCGCGCGGCGTTCGTTTCAGGCCTGGCTCTGGGGATGGATAAGCCCACGGCGATCCTCCAGCCTAGAACCGGGCCGGCGCCGTTGGATGTCAGGGACATCGTGAAGTCATTCGATCGTCCCGAGGATATCGCGGACATTATTGGAGAATTCGCGCTTGAGGTAACCGCGAAGCTCCAAGCCGACGACCCTCTGCCGCTCCCCAAAGGTACGTTCCTGGCAGACCTCCACCTTGGCGATGCGGTGGCTGAGAACGAATTTCAGACCTTGGGTAGCTATTATCTCAGGACCGATCAGTACCAGCGCGCGTCGCGAGGCGAGGTGAACCTGGTGGTTGGACGAAAGGGGGCCGGCAAAACTGCACTGTTCTCCCAAGTTCGCAATCAGAAGAGATCCAATACCAGCAACGTGGTGGTCGACCTCAAGCCCGAAGGTTATCAGCTCATCCGCCTCAAGGAGGATGTCCTCGATTACTTAGCGGAAGGAGCAAAGGCCCACCTGATTACCGCGCTGTTCGAGTACGTTTTCTACCTCGAAATATGCTACAAACTCCTTGAGAAGGATACCGATCGGCACCTTCGTGATGCCGCACTTTACGAGCCGTATTGCAAGCTTCAGTCCGTCTATCACAGCGGCGAGGGGGCCGAGGGCGATTTCTCAGAAAGACTTGTAGGGGTCGCGCAAAATCTTGTGGATGCGTTTAAGGCAAGCTACGGGAGCCAGGATACTGGCCAGAGGTTGAATGCCGCCCAGGTAACGGAACTCGTATATAAGCACAACATCCGCGAGGTCCGAGAGGCGCTGTCCGCCTATCTTAAATTCAAGGACAGCGTGTGGCTCCTTTTCGACAATCTCGACAAGGGATGGTCGTCGCACGGTCTGACCGATGGCGACATTTTGATCCTTCGGGGCCTTATCGATGCTGCCCGAAAAGTGCAGCATCAGATGCAGAGGGACGACCACAACTTCTACAGCATCGTCTTTGTCAGGAACGATGTCTACCAATTACTCGTCGAGGCTTCTGCTGACTATGGCAAGGAGAGTCGAGCAACTTTGGACTGGACGGATGCTGACCTCCTCAGGGAAGTAGTTAGACGGCGTCTCGTCTCAAATTCCCTACCCGAAACCACATCGTTCGAGAAGGTCTGGCTGGAGATCTGTGTTTCTCATTTCCGGGGAGAGGAAACCTCCCAGTTCATGATTGATAGATCGCTTATGCGACCCCGCAACCTTATCAAGCTGATTGCCCACTGCCGAGGCTTTGCAGTGAGCATGGGTCGACAGAAAATCGAAGAGCCGGATATAGAGAAAGGACTCAAGGCGTACTCGCTGGATCTGATAACTGAGGCCGACCAGGAACTGACCGACATACTCGGCAAGGACACAAATCTGATCTACCACTTCATCGGGGAAGGTAGGGAGTTCAACCGGAGCCGCCTTTCATTGATATTCGCTGGCGCCGGAATTGAGGAAAACAGAGCAGAGGATGTCATCCGTTTCATGATCTACTACGGCTTTCTAGGAGTAGCTGCGCAGGGTGGCGTAAGATACATTTTCGACGTCGCGTATGACATGAAACTAATGCAGGTTCTTCTTACGAAGGCCGGAGCCGAAGCTCTCTTCGTATTAAGTCCTGCCTTCGACGCAGGGCTGAACTTGTAGCCGGTCCGATCAGTAGGGGAACGTACCGATCGCGCAGAGCGCAGTATCAAGCCCACCGTAGTTTCCTCCAAGTTTCCAGCGGCGGCCGCCATCATCAGGATTCTGTCCGACATCTGGGACTGCTGTTAGAGATCCGGCTCTTCGCAGCAGCGCGATTCCGCGTCCGATTTCGCGCGTCCCAAAATTGATAACGGAACCGAAACACTCGTTAAGGGCACAAGACGGGATGCGTTCGAATGCGTTCTTTCAAAGCTTTCATGAGGAAGTATCGGAAATTTAACCCG
>NZ_JAEPRP010000059.1:27708-36768 GCF_016652895.1 Ensifer sp. SSB1 | reverse complement strand
GTGTTGATATCCCGACCTGGCACGGAATCCCGCAATAATGGGCAGCGCTGGATCAGACGATGCCGCCCGCATGTTCTTGCAGATGAGAGATTGAGATGGCTAAGCCCGTCGAGAAAGAGAAGCAGTATCCGTCATTCAAGCAACTGCTCGGTGACGCGGTCAGAAAGAGGCAGACCCGCCCCTTCGATACGGAACTCAAAGAGTTGCTAAAGTCGCCTGGAGTTCTCGCGCGGTTGTGGAACGACTGGGCGGAATACCAGAGAATCGACTTTGGTCCGGGCAAGAGCGACCCCGATCCGATTGGAGTACGGACAGAAATCGAATGGCTGGGCGAAGAGTTTCGCGACAAGCAGGTTACGTTCAGAACCGACCTTGTCAGCGACATCGGCAAGAACCGGATCCTGCATGTCGAACAGCAGACGAAACACAACGAGTTGGTCATGCTTCGTCGCATGGCAACATACGCGTCCTTGATCAGTTCGTTCTACAAATACCGAAAGAACCTCCTTCAAATCTATTACTATACGGGCGATCCCATCGGGCGGTGGAAGGCCGTCGAAGAACCAAAGGCTACCGTCAACAACTCCAACTGGTCATCCGCCAATCGGTTTGTTTTCATCGATTCCGGGGCCCACGATGCATGGGCTATGCTCCGCTCTAATCACGTCGAGTATGCAATGCTGGGGCTGCTGTCACGAGATGTCCCGAGGCTGGATGACTTTGTGGACAAGCTCCTCCGTCTTATGGCGAACAGATACGAGCCAGGGAGCTTGGAGTCAGCAGACAAGCTTGTCACTTGCGCGATGGTGGCGTCTCTTCGAGGCCGGGAGGACATTGTGATGGAAAAATCTTCAGCGAAGGACAGAGCACGGCTACAACGCGATCACGCGCGATACTACGGGAGATTCAAGCCTTTCATCGGTGAAATGGTGGAGGCTCATATCGAAGGTCAGGTCAATGAGCGGGTGGACGCGTTCGTGGGCAATGTCGAGAACCTGATGCAGAGAATCGTGCAGCTTGAAGGCGTTGCTGGGATCTCCTTTCCGGCGCAGTTCATGCATTGGAGCGTTCGCCACCTGTCTGGTGAGCAGTTGGATGAATTGGAACGGAGGATAAACGATCACAGGGACATCCATTCTCTTTTCAACGCATGCGGAATCCCGCGCGACGCACTCGAAATTACTTCAAAGGTCGCCACTTACGGGTAGGAAATGATCGAGAAGAGGGAACGGATCTCGTGTGCACGACGCCAGGAATGCTCATCGACATCTGGACGCGCCCGTGCTTGAGCATGACGCCACTTACTTGTTGCCGATGACCCGGAATGTCTCGACATGGGCAGAGCGGGCGCGAACCAAGATCTCGTGTAGCCGTCTCGACGGTTCATCTTGCGTTCAAATCCCGAGAGCCGATGTCGTGTGTTTCAGCCGCCGCCCCAGCAGTTCGAGATGCCACATATCGGCTCCGTCCAGGACAGACGGAAAACGCCCTAGGTGCGCGCGGCCGATCGCCAGCATCGACGTCGCGGATCCCATTACTTTGCTTAGACGATAGGCTGACCGGGAGGATACCTCTGTCGGCACTTGAGGAGTGGAGCTTGGCGAACCGCTCATCGCGGCACTCGCGGCATCCGGATCCGGGTGCTTTCCTCCTCCGCGCCAGACACCCGTATCGAGCCAGTCTTCGTAGAAAACAAGCCATCTTATCACGGCTGGGATTATGTCATCGGCGATGAAGCGGGTCGGATTGAACGGCTCGTCGCCAGGATCCCACGCGCACAGCGCCGGGCGGTCGATCGGCTGGCGATACCTGTAGACGTGCGGTGTCGGCTGACCGGTGCCGCGCGGGTCGGGAGCGATCAGGGGATCGAGAACCTTCACTGACACGTAGCTACACTTGAGCGTTACCTCGTCAAGAAAGATGTTCGGGACATATCGGATCCATATCCTGTATTTCTGAGAAATCGGCGTAAGGAACCCCTCCCAGGTTCCGTAAAGCCCCACATCGGATGTCAGCCGAAAACTCGGGTATATATCCCGAAGACGATCGTCCTGCTCCTTGATGGAGTACCAGACCAACCTATCAGTCCCCCCATGGCGAACGCTGCGGAGTCGGACGGGCATAAGCGGGAGTCGCTATTGAGGTGACAGCGGCCACCGTACCCGTCGCGGGAATGTGCGCCGCTATTCCGCCTCGGTCGTCCTCGACCTGCCGATCCATGAAGCTGCGAACAGATTCTGCCGCGGGCTTCTCGCCAAATAGCTTCTCCAGGAGCTTTCGCATCTCGGAGATTGGCAGCCCCTTGCGCAGCCGTTCGATCTCGATAGCGAAGGCACGAAGCTCGTCAATGAAAACGCGCTGCGATCGAAGATCTTCCGGCCAGCGGTCCGTCAGCTTGTCATGCGGATCACAGGTCGGATTGTAGGCCTCGTAGGTCCGGCCGGCACTCTCCGCGCGTTCGAGCGCGCTGATGAGGCTGCTCACCTGGTGGAGCAGTTCCTCGGACAATGTAGAAGTGCGGTTCGCGTTGATTGCCACGGAATGGGCAAGTACGACAGAGGGCGGAAGGCGGCTCGCCGCATGCCGGGCATCATAGGCAAGATTGCGCCAGCGCTTGATGAGCTGAAGCGCGATGACAGCCCGCGACTTCCGGTAGGCGGGGGCCTGTTCCGGCACGGGTTCTGCTTCCGACTCGGCTTTAGCAACGAGGAACCGCTCGTAATCCAGCGACTTGCGCTCGAAGAACTGTCCGAACGCGGCTTCCGGCGGGGTCTGCTCTAGAAACCATTGTGCAAATCCCCAGGGATTGGCGATCAGCCGCTCCTTGTGGAAAACCGAGTCTAGCTTCTTGGAGTGAAAAATGAAGCTCGATCTTTCAAGAAGCTGGGGACAGAGAATGGCGGGCGTCACGTCGAGATGCATGCGGTCGTATTTCACCGTCACGCACCGGGTCTTGCGCTCGGTCTTCAGGTAGTAGCGCGAGCCAGGTTCACCCCTGATCGCATCGTGGAGCTCGGATAGTACGTCCTCAGGATCGGAATCGGCGGGCATGTCCAGTTGGACCATGGCATCGATATCGAAGTCAGCATCTTCGGCATGGCGGGCTGTCGTCGCTCCGATCGAGAAACCTCCCTGCGAATAGAAGGCTTCGATCCTCCCCGCGAGAGAACTACCATCCCGCTCAAGCCACTCGTGAATCGCGTGGTAGTGCCCGTCCGCGAGCCGATGCTCTGTCGGCGCGAGCTGGATCCTTACCGCGATGTCCGCAAGCAGGACGTCGAGGGGGCTGTAGGATGCGATCTCGCGAAGGATAGGATCCGTATAGTTCATTGATGCCTCTTATGCCTGATGAACGATGTCGAGGGTCTGACGGAACCCGCCCAGCGCCCGGTTGTGGTCGTAAACGCGCATCGGAAGATGTGCCTTGGGCATCCATACGCGGCCAAGTTCGACCGATGCCGAAACCGGAATGGCCGGAAAGACGTGGATCATTGGTTCCCCACCGTGCCTGTCCTTGATGGCTTCGAGGACGGCGCGGACTTGGCTGCGCCACAGGGAAAGATCTGCCGAAGTCCGGATGATGTCGTTGTTGGCGTTCTTCGCGGACAGCGACCAGATCGACACGTCATCACCTAGAACCGATTTTATCCGGTCATCTTCGATCTGCGCGCTGACCGCGAGCTTCAGCGCCACTGTTCGACCGCCCGCTTCGGGATCGTCGCGGACAAGCTCCATCCGCGCATCCTCCGGCTGCCATTCCCAGGTCTTCGGCTCCCGTAGGAGCTGCCGCACGTGAGCTTCGGAAATATCCGAGATAAGGCGGCCGAGCTCGATGAGCAGCGGCATGGGAGCCAGCCCGAAGACGGCGAGGCGGCTGATCTCGTTTCTCTCGAGTCTGCCCCTTACGCGCTCTTGGTATTTGGTCCGAAGGCTCCGCTGGTGCCATCCCCAGTAGTCGGGATCACTGTCAGGAATGCCAGCGTCGGGCACGTCAAGGTCGATCATGCCGTCACGCACGGGATAGAATTCCGGCAGCAATGCCTGCTTGACCGCCTCGGTGTTTACCGGGGACTCGTTCTTTCCTATCCCCGCGGCGAAGCGAATTACGTGACATCCGCGATCACGCGATATCGAAGTCACCGCTTCGATCCTATCCTCGTGCTCTGCCTTCATCTCTCGCAGAAGCTCAACCGAATAATCCTTCCAGGAAGTCCGATCATCGATCAGGCGGTGATGGGCATCACAAAGAAGCATGAGATTCGATGGATCCCTGGTCAGCAAAGGCGACAGGATCCTGTCGCCACGAGGACCCTTCACCGCATCGGAAACGATGTGTGCTATGTAGGCCGTGTTCAAGTTCGACCTGCCCGAGACGAGGTCACCGATCAGCGGCTTATTGCAGCCGCGGAACTGACATCTGCCCGCGGCGCGGGCCCATACGATCGCCTTTGCGTTCGCAGGCAGGCTGGGACGGCCTGACGCAGCGGCTTTCGCAGCCACTTCCTCAGAGTCCTTCTCATCCGGATTTTCGATAATGCCATCCATTGGATACTGCTCCTGTCACCTGACGAGTTTGGCCACGCAACACATTTTCTAACTCTGCACTTGCAATCGTCGGTTTTTGCTCGGGCATCCAAGACGATGGATGTACAGAAAGCGATTCCAACTTCTCCGTTTGTTTCATGATTTGTTCTCAGAGGCATTTTCCGGGCACCTTTCAGTGCCCGGAGGTGGCCACATGTAACGTTGGCCAGTTCTTGCTTCCAAAATGGCCAGTACTACTGCCAATTGGCCAGTACTAGCGTCGGTTTCTCAGCGTTACAACCGCATTTGCGATCTGCTTAGCTGCAGCCGCTGGTGGCGCCGCAGGTGTCGCACTTCTCGCAGGTGCCGTTGCGCACCATCGTGAAGTTCTGACACTCGGTGCACATGTTGCCGGTATAGCCCTGCATGATCGAGCGGGCGCGGCGTTCGGCTTCCACCTTCTTGGCGTCCGTCTTGGCCGATGCCGCTTCCGCAGCTGCCTTGTCGGAGAAGAGGGCGGTCACTTCCGTTGCGGTCTCGACCGTTTCTTCGGCGATCTCCTCGGCCAGTTCCGCCGCGCGCTCTTCGTAGTCGCGCTTAAAGGCAACGATTTCAGAAGTCGAGATCGCCGTCGTCTGCTCGATCTTGCGGACCGTGTTGCCGGCAATCGAGGTTACGGTGGCGGTCGAAGAGGCTCGGGCAGGGGTGGTCGTCGACGAACCCTTCGGCTCACCGGCGCGTTCGGCCGTACCGCCAACGATCGTCGGCTTGTAGCCGCGCGTCCAGCCGGTGGAGATCAGGTTGGTCTTGCCTTCCTGGATGCCCTTGCCGAGCGCCGTGTTGCTGAAGTCGGACGTGTCGACATGAGCGAGATCGTGGCGGCCGAGGTAAGACACGGCCAACTCCCGGAAGACGTAGTCGAGGATCGACGTCGCGTTCTTGATCGCATCGTTGCCCTGGACCATGCCGGCCGGCTCGAACTTGGTGAAGGTGAAGGCCTCCACATATTCTTCGAGCGGCACGCCATATTGCAGGCCGAGAGAGATGGCGATGGCGAAGTTGTTCATCATCGCGCGGAAGGCAGCCCCTTCCTTGTGCATGTCGATGAAGATCTCGCCGAGACGGCCGTCACCGAATTCACCGGTGCGCAGGTAGACCTTGTGACCGCCGACGACGGCCTTCTGGGTGTAGCCCTGGCGGCGGTTCGGCAGCTTTTCGCGGGCGCGGATCACCTTCTCGATGACGCGTTCGACGATCTTCTCGGTAATGGTGACGGCCTGGGCGGCGGCGGGCGCCTGGATCAGATCCTCCAGTGCATCCTCATCCTTGTCGTCCTCGATCAGCGAGGCGTTGAGCGGCTGCGACAGCTTGGAGCCGTCGCGATAGAGGGCGTTTGCCTTCAGCGCCAGCTTCCACGAGAGCATATAGGCGTTCTTGCAGTCCTCGACGGTCGCCTCGTTCGGCATGTTGATCGTCTTGGAGATCGCACCGGAGATGAACGGCTGGGCTGCCGCCATCATGCGGATGTGGCTTTCGACCGAGAGGTAACGCTTGCCGATCTTGCCGCAGGGGTTGGCGCAATCGAAGACGGGCAGGTGCTCGTTCTTCAGGAACGGCGCGCCTTCCAGCGTCATGGCACCGCAGACATGGATGTTGGCCGCTTCGATGTCCTTCTTGGAGAATCCCAAGTGGTCGAGCAGGTTGAAATCCATCGCGGCGAGCTGTTCGTCGGAGACCTTCAGCGTAGCCTTGAGGAAGTCGGCGCCGAGCGTCCACTGGTTGAAGACGAACTTGATATCGAAGGCAGACTTCAGCGCGGCGTTGACGGCTTCCACCTTCTCGTCGGTGAAGCCCTTGGCCTTCAGCGTTGACGGGTTGATCGCCGGCGCCTGGTTCAGGTTGCCGTGGCCGACCGCGTAGGCCTCGATCTCGGCGATCTGGCTTTCGCTGTAGCCGAGCGAACGCAGCGCTTCCGGAACGGCGCGGTTGATGATCTTGAAGTAGCCGCCACCGGCGAGCTTCTTGAACTTCACCAGCGCGAAGTCAGGCTCGATGCCTGTCGTATCGCAGTCCATGACGAGGCCGATCGTGCCGGTCGGCGCGATAACGGTTGCCTGGGCGTTGCGGTAGCCGTGCTTCTCGCCGAGTTCCAGGGCCTTGTCCCAGGCGCTCATGGCGTGGATGACGAGGTCCTGGTCCGGGTTGTCCGAGTGGATGAGGGCGACCGGGTTGACCGACAGCGCCTCATAGCCGGTCGTCTCGCCATAGGCGGCACGGCGGTGGTTGCGGATGACGCGCAGCATGTTGTCGCGGTTCGGCGCAAAGCCCGGGAACGGACCGAGCTTCTCGGCCATTTCGGCAGAGGTGGCGTAGGAGATGCCGGTCATGATCGCGGTCAGCGCACCGGCAATGGCGCGGCCTTCGGCGCTGTCATAGGGAATGCCCGAGGACATCAACAGGCCGCCGATGTTGGCGTAACCGAGGCCGAGCGTGCGGTACTCGTAGGAGAGTTCGGCAATCTCGCGGGACGGGAACTGTGCCATCATGACCGAAACTTCGAGAACGATGGTCCACAGGCGGACGGCGTGCTCGTAGTCGGCGATGTTGATCCGCTTGGTCGCCGCATCCTTGAACATCATCAGGTTCAGCGAGGCGAGGTTGCAGGCGGTGTCGTCGAGGAACATATATTCCGAGCACGGGTTCGACGCGCGGATCGGGCCGGCGGCGGGGCTGGTGTGCCAGTCGTTCATCGTCGTGTTGAAGTGCAGGCCTGGATCGGCCGATGCCCAGGCTGCGTAGGAGATCGACTCCCAGAGATCGCGCGCCTTCAGCGTCTTCATGACGCGACCGTCCTTGCGGGCCGTCAGGTTCCAGTCGCCATCGGCTTCGACAGCGCGCAGGAAGTCGTCCTTGATCGAGACCGAGTTGTTGGAGTTCTGGCCCGAGACCGTGAGGTAGGCTTCCGAATCCCAGTCGGTGTCGTAGGTCTTGAACTCGAGGTCCTTGTAGCCCTGCTTGGCGAACTGGATGACGCGCTGGACGTAGTTTTCCGGAACCAGGGCCTGCTTGGCAGCACGGATCTCGCGCTTCAGCGCCGGGTTCTGTTTCGGGTCATAGCAGGCGTCGTCGGTGCCGTCGCAGTTGACGCAGGCCTTCATGATCGCCTTCAGATGTTTGGCGACGACCTTCGAACCGGTGACGAGGGCAGCAACCTTCTGCTCTTCCTTGACCTTCCAGTTGATGTATTCCTCGATATCGGGGTGATCGATATCGACGACCACCATCTTGGCGGCGCGGCGGGTGGTGCCACCCGACTTGATGGCGCCGGCGGCGCGGTCGCCGATCTTCAGGAACGACATCAGGCCGGAGGACTTGCCGCCGCCCGAGAGCTTTTCGCCTTCACTGCGCAGGTGCGAGAAGTTGGAGCCGGTGCCCGAACCGTACTTGAACAGACGTGCTTCACGCACCCAAAGGTCCATGATGCCGCCTTCGTTGACGAGATCGTCAGCGACGGACTGGATGAAGCAGGCGTGCGGCTGCGGGTGCTCGTAGGCCGACTTCGACTTCGTCAGCTTGCCGGTGAAGGGATCGACATAGTAGTGGCCCTGACCGGGGCCATCGATGCCATAGGCCCAGTGCAGGCCGGTGTTGAACCATTGCGGCGAGTTCGGCGCAACGCGCTGCGTGGCGAGCATGTAGGCGAGTTCGTCGCGGAAGGCGGAGGCGTCTTCTTCGGTATCGAAATAGCCGCCCTTCCAGCCCCAATAGGCCCAGGTACCGGCCAGGCGATCGAAAACCTGGCGAGCATCGGTTTCGGAACCGTAGTGTTCTTCCTTGGGCAGCGCCTTCAGCGCGTCAGCGTCCGGAACGGAGCGCCACAGGAAGGAGGGGACATCGTTCTCCTCGACGCGCTTCATCTTGGCCGGAACGCCAGCCTTGCGGAAATACTTCTGCGCGAGAATGTCGGCAGCGACCTGGCTGAACTGTGCCGGAACGTCGATGTCGGCAAGACGGAACACGATCGAACCATCCGGGTTCTTGATCTCACTCGTAGCCTTGCGGAATTCGATCTCCGCATAGGCAGATTGCCCGGCCTTGGTGAAACGACGTTCGATCTTCATTGTCCCTGGTCCTTCGTGTTGCCTAGCGCCCGCCACAGGCGCAATTGTCCCCGCCTGGCCGCGAGGGGCATCCCGCAGCCAGTCTCAGCTTCCGTCCTTTGGAGAGAAACCCACAGTTGGGTGACCCTGTATCTTGTGAGATAGGCTGACTGCAAGCACTAAATATAGTGTTAACAGCTGATTTATGCCAGCCAATTGTTGCTCAAACGGGCCTCAAATATCGCACAGAAATCCTCACGGCGACCGCATGGTGAAATCCATGACCGCCGCCTGTCAGAACCGCCGATTTGGTGAGATGAACCGGGCGCTAAACAATCCGGTCCGCCGCCGTCGCAACGTAAAATCCATTAACCGTGAATCGTCCGGGGGCGTCAAGGGGTGGTTTGTGACGGAAGTTTGAGCGCTAGATGTTGTG
>NZ_JAEPRP010000059.1:0-27698 GCF_016652895.1 Ensifer sp. SSB1 | reverse complement strand
GTGTGGACCGACTGTGGAAAACGGGGACATCGAGCAACCCCATGAAAATCAGGCACTTCCGCAGCTTGCCTGTGAGACTGCCGCAACAATCCGCGCCAGATCAAAAAATTGACGGGTAAAAAGCCGTATAAAAACCATCCCTAACGGCACCCTCGGTTGCGTCCGATCAAGCGATATGGGGTGGCCGGAGTGATTCGGATCTCGCGTCCTGTAACCGCGGGCCTTTTGTCGCCACAACGAAACACAGGCACTACTCCTAGTGCCTCTTCCAGCCTCACGCGCGGCCAGTGATGCCGGCGCAGGCACGAACGCTGGTCGGTTCGTGAAGGGCAGGCGGGATCAGCGCGCTGATCCCGCACTGGAATTCAATCGACGCGCTTCTGCAGTTCGCGCGCACCGTTCGGCGCATTCACCTTGCCCTCGGTAATGAAGTAGGCAAACACATCGCGCGCCTCTTTCTTCGCCTTGCGGTCCGGGGCGCTCTTTTCAAGCCCGCTCGGCTCGTCGCCCTCTTGAAAGGTCTTCGCGCGCTCGGCCCAGAGGTCGAGCTTGTCGGGCGCGTAACAGGTCTCGATATCGTCGCTGCCCTTCTGCAGGCGGAGATAGACGAAATCGGCGGTGACATCGGCGATCATCGGATAATCAGCGTGTTCGGCGAGCACCACGGCAACGCCGTACTTCTCCAGCAGCGAAACGAACTCCGGGGTCTGGAAGGTGGGATTTCGCACCTCGACCACATGACGTAGCGGAAGCCCATCCTGCTTCTCCGGAAGAAGCTTCAGAAAACCTTCGAAGTCGTCAGGTTCGAACTTCTTCGTCGGCGCGAACTGCCAGAGGATGGGTCCAAGATGGGGCCCGAGCTCGGTCAACCCTTGTGTCAGGAATCGCTCCATGGATTCACCGGCTTCCGACAGAACCTTGCGGTTGGTAACAAAGCGGCTCGCCTTCAACGAAAAGATGAAATCCTCCGGGACCTCTGAAGCCCATTTGGCAAAGGTCTCGGGCTTCTGCGACGAGTAATAGGTGCCGTTCACCTCGATCGCGCGAAGCTGCTTGCCGGCGTATTCGAGCTGCCGCTTCTTGGCCAGCGTGCTCGGATAAAAGGTGCCCTCCCAGGGCTCGAAGGTCCAGCCGCCGATGCCAACGCGGATCTTTCCGGATTTTGCCATGCCATCCTCCTCAACAACGGTCATCGCGTAACCGCGTGCTTTTCAATCTTTGATCGATTTCGTCATGTCCACGAGTGTCCACCCTGGACGATAGGGATTGGGTCGGCGACCCGTTTCTTGAAATCCATAGGTGCTGTAGAGCGCAATGTTTCGCTCCATGCGTGAATTGGTGTAGAGCCGCACCTCCGGCAAGCCCCACTCGGCCGCCATGTGGTCGACGAAGCGCAACAACTCGATACCGAGCCCCTGGCCCTGGCAGGCAGGGAGAACGGCGAGGCTGAAGATCATCAGGTGATCGGCGTACCGCTCGACAACCGCAAGCGCCGAAACAATGTCCTCTCGTTCGCGAAGCCAAACCTCGCCGCGCAGAATGCGGGGCGCGTAGTCCTCGGTTACCGGCAGCGGCGGCCCGCCAAGAAGTGCCTGATACGGCTCGTAGGCTGCCGCCGTCACGCTTTGTACCGCGGCCAGATCCTCCAGACGAGCAGGCCGCATCATGCCAGGATCACTCCTTGCGGTCGCCGATCGGCGTCGCGGTCCTCACTCCGCCGCCTCGACCTTCTTCATCGGCCGCCGCTCAAGCAGCTCCTTGAGGAACTGGCCAGTATAGGAGCGCTTCTCCTTGACGACGTCCTCAGGCGTCCCCTTGGCGATCACTTCGCCACCCCCGTCGCCGCCCTCCGGACCGAAGTCGATGACCCAGTCGGCGGTCTTGATGACTTCGAGGTTGTGCTCGATGACGACGACCGAGTTGCCCTGGTTCACAAGCTCATGCAGAACTTCAAGAAGTTTGGCTACGTCATGGAAATGCAAGCCTGTCGTCGGCTCGTCGAGAATATAGAGCGTACGGCCGGTGGAACGCTTCGACAGTTCCTTCGCCAGCTTGACGCGTTGCGCCTCACCGCCTGAGAGCGTGTTTGCCTGCTGCCCGACCTTGATGTAGCCGAGGCCCACCTGGTTGAGCGTCACCAGCTTGTCGCGTACGGCCGGGACGGCTGCAAAGAACTCCACGCCTTCCTCGACGGTCATGTCGAGCACGTCGGCGATCGACTTGCCCTTGAAGTGCACGTCGAGCGTTTCGCGGTTGTAACGCTTGCCGTGGCAGACGTCGCAGGTGACGTAGACATCCGGCAGGAAGTGCATCTCGATCTTGATGACGCCGTCGCCCTGGCAGGCCTCGCAGCGGCCGCCCTTGACGTTGAAGGAGAAGCGACCCGGCTGATAGCCGCGCGCCTTTGCTTCCGGAAGACCGGCAAACCAGTCGCGGATCGGCGTGAAGGCACCGGTATAGGTTGCCGGGTTCGAGCGCGGCGTGCGGCCGATCGGCGACTGATCGATGTCGATCACCTTGTCGATATGCTCGAAACCGTCGATACGGTCGTGCTCGGCCGGGTTTTCGCGCGCCCCCATGATGCGGCGGGCGGCGGCCTTGTAGAGCGTTTCGATCAGGAAGGTCGACTTGCCGCCGCCGGACACGCCGGTGACCGCGGTGAAGACACCGAGCGGGATCGAGGCGGTAACGTTCTTGAGGTTGTTGGCGCGGGCGCCGACAACGGTGATTTCCTTTTTCTTCTTCGGCTTGCGACGCTCGGAGGGAACGTCGACCGCAAGTTCGCCGGACAGATACTTGCCGGTCAGCGATTTCGGATTGGCCATGATATCGGCGGGCGATCCTTGCGCGATGACCTCGCCGCCATGGATACCGGCGGCCGGGCCGATATCGACGACGTAATCTGCCGTCAGGATCGCGTCCTCATCATGCTCCACGACGATCACGGTATTGCCGATGTCGCGCAGGTGGCGAAGCGTGTCGAGCAGGCGGGCATTGTCGCGCTGGTGCAGGCCGATCGACGGTTCGTCCAGAACGTAGAGAACGCCCGTCAGGCCCGAACCGATCTGCGACGCAAGCCGGATACGCTGGCTTTCACCGCCCGAGAGCGTTCCGGAATTGCGCGACAGACTGAGATATTCCAGGCCGACATCGTTGAGGAAGCGCAGACGGTCGCGGATCTCCTTGAGGATGCGGACGGCAATCTCGTTCTGCTTGGTATTGAGATGCTCCGGCAGAGCCTCGAACCAGTCGCGCGCGATGCGGATCGACATCTCGGTCACCTGGCCGATATGCAGCTTGTCGATCTTGACCGCCAGCGCCTCGGGCTTGAGGCGGAAACCGGCGCAGGCCGGGCAGGGCGCCGCTGACATGTAGCGCTCGATCTCCTCGCGCGCCCAGGCGCTGTCGGTTTCCTTCCAACGGCGCTCGAGATTGGGAACGATGCCCTCGAAATTCTTGGTCGTGTTGTAGGAGCGGGCACCGTCTTCATAGTAAAAGACGATCTTTTCTTCCGTTCCGTGCAGGATCGCCTTCTGCGCCGCAGCCGACAGCTCGTTCCAGCGGCTGCCGAGCTTGAAGCCGAAGACCTTGCCGAGCGCTTCCAGCGTCTGGTTGTAATAGGGAGAGGAGGATTTTGCCCAGGGCGCAATCGCACCGTCGCGCAGCGTCCGGTGTTCTTCCGGCACGATCAGCGCCGTGTCGATCTTCTGCTGGCTGCCGAGACCATCGCAGGTCGGGCAGGCGCCGAAGGGGTTGTTGAACGAAAACAGCCGCGGCTCGATCTCGGAAATCGTGAAGCCGGAAACCGGGCAGGCGAACTTTTCGGAGAACAGCACGCGCTCGTGGGTTTCGTTCAGCGATTTGTTGGCCGAACCGCCTGCAGCGGTCTCCTCGGGTGGCAGCGGCTTGTCGGCAAACTCGGCAACGGCAAGCCCATCGGCCAGAGTCAGGCAGGTCTCCAGGCTGTCAGCCAGGCGCGAGGCAAGATCGGGCCTGACGACGACGCGGTCGACAACCACATCGATGTCATGCTTGTACTTCTTGTCGAGCGGCGGAACTTCGGCGATTTCGTAGAAGGTGCCGTCGACCTTGATGCGCTGAAAACCCTTCTTCATCAGCTCGGCGAGTTCCTTCTTGTACTCGCCCTTGCGACCGCGAACGAGCGGCGCAAGAATATAGAGACGCGTGCCTTCGCCAAATTCGAGCACCCGGTCGACCATCTGGCTGACCGTCTGACTTTCGATCGGCAGTCCCGTCGCCGGCGAATAGGGCACGCCGACACGTGCAAAGAGCAGGCGCATATAGTCGTAGATTTCGGTGACCGTACCGACCGTCGAACGCGGGTTGCGCGAGGTCGTCTTCTGCTCGATCGAGATTGCCGGCGACAGCCCGTCGATCTGGTCGACGTCCGGCTTCTGCATCATTTCGAGGAACTGGCGCGCATAGGCCGACAGGCTCTCGACATAGCGGCGCTGCCCTTCGGCATAGATCGTGTCAAATGCGAGCGAGGACTTGCCCGAGCCCGATAGGCCGGTCATCACGATCAGCTTGTTGCGCGGCAGATCGAGGTCGATGCCTTTCAGATTGTGCTCGCGCGCACCACGAATGGAGATGGTCTTGAGTTCACTCATCGGAAGCCAGCTTTTGCATGTCGGTTGAAAGCCCCCTATGTAATGACGCTAACGCCCATGTCGAGGCGCAATCGGCAAAACAGGCGGCCAATTCGAGTCGGTTGACAGGATCATAGCCAAATACTAGAACAAATAAAGAACAAATCGCCCATAAAACGACCAAAACTGTTGTGGATTATGTGCGAGGCGGGGCGTATCGACGGCAGCGGACCGCTAAGATGCGCGCTCTTGAAATTCCAAGCCGGGCCCTAGGCGCGGTGAAACCACGGGAAAAGCAACAATGGCTGGAAGCGTCAACAAGGTGATCTTGATCGGAAATGTCGGGGCAGACCCGGAAATCCGGCGCACGCAGGACGGCCGGCCGATCGCCAACCTGCGCATCGCAACCTCGGAAACCTGGCGCGACCGCAACAGCGGCGAACGCAAGGAAAAGACTGAGTGGCACACGGTCGTCGTGTTCAACGAAGGCCTCTGCAAGGTTGTCGAGCAGTACGTCAAGAAGGGCGCCAAGCTCTATATCGAAGGCGCACTGCAGACCCGCAAGTGGCAGGATCAGAACGGTAACGACCGCTACTCGACGGAAGTGGTACTGCAGGGCTTCAACTCGACGCTGACGATGCTCGACGGTCGCGGCGAGGGCGGCGGCTCCGGCGTCAGCCGTGGCGGTGGCGGCGACTTCGGCGGTAGCAACTACGGCGGTGGCGGTGGTGGTTACGACGACTACGATCAGCAGCCGCGCCAGTCTTCAGGCGGCGGCCGTTCGGGTGGCAGCCAAGGTGGCCAGGGCGGTCAGGGCGGCGGCTTCTCGCGCGATATGGACGACGACATTCCGTTCTGATCGTCGTATCAGGCTCGGACTGTTTCAAACGCCGTGTCCCTTGGGGGCGCGGCGTTTTTTGTTCGAGCGGAGGTGCCATCTCGCGATGTCAGCGGCTGATTGCTCAAATGGCAGCGCGTTCAGACGAACGCACAAGGCTCGCTCGAGCCGCCTGCTTCCAGTCCATCTTTCGGCTTCGAGCGCCTCCACTTCAAAGCGGATGCTTTAGAGGGCCATCGCGGATTTGACCCCGTCGACAACGAACTGGACGGCAAGGGCCGCCAGGATGACACCGAGCAAGCGGGTGAGGATGGCGCGGCCGGTGACGCCGAGGAACCGGTCGATACGTTCGGCTATGACCAGCGCGAGAAACAGGCTGAGCATCGACAGCGCGATGACGATCAGGAGCTGGGTGCGCTCTATGGCCGTCGGGAATGAGCCGGCAAGCAGGATCGTTGCCGAGATCGCGCCCGGCCCGGCAATCAGCGGCAAGGCGAGGGGAAAGACCGCGATGTTGTGGATGTGATCCTTCGTGGTCGCGTTCTCGCCGGTCTTTTCCTTGCGCTCCTGCCGCTTCTCGAAAATCATCTCGAAGGCGATCCAGAAGAGCAGCAGACCGCCGGCGATGCGGAAGGCGCCGATCGAAATGCCGAGCAGGCCGAGGATGCCGTTGCCGAAGAGCGCAAAGGCGGCAAGAATGAAGAAGGCGATCAGCGAACCGCGGGTGGCCACCTGAAAGCGCTCCTGCCGGCTGAGGCCGACGGTCAGGCTCAGGAAGATCGGCGCAAGGCCGGGCGGATCAAGCGTGACGAGAAGCGTGGTGAGCGCATTGACCAGGAGGTCGACATTGAACATCCGTTTCCCCTTCCGGATTTCGCCCCGGGTTTTCCCGGTGACGGGCGGGTATTGTTAGGCAAGCGGCAGGGGCTTGGGAAGAGGGCCGCAAACAAAGTCTCAGCAATGACTTATTGAGCAATCCCTACCGGCAACCGGACCGCAAATGCGCAGCATTTCGGTGATCGGCGACGGGGGTCTTCCGATTTCCCGCGCAATGCCCTAGAAAAGCCTGCTCCGGCGGCAAAAGACTGTTCACAACTGCCGCGTGGCTCATCGGGTCCGGATCTGGATTTCGGAGAAAATCATGCAGCGATTCAAAGCGTTACAGTGACATCTTCACACCTGGGCGGACGAATGGTGCCGTGGGCCGCAAATTGGCGATTCCGGTGGCAATCCGCTATAAATATCCGACTGATTCTGAACAAAGATCGTGATCACCATTGACTGAGCAAAGCCCCCCCGGCGGCGGAAAAACTCCGCCAGGCATCGAGCCGATTTCCATCATCGAGGAAATGCAGCGGTCCTATCTCGATTACGCGATGAGCGTCATCGTCAGCCGCGCGCTTCCCGACGTGCGTGACGGTCTGAAACCCGTGCACCGCCGCATCCTCTACGGGATGAGCGAGCTCGGCATCGACTGGAACAAGAAATACGTCAAATGCGCCCGTGTGACCGGGGACGTGATGGGTAAGTACCACCCGCACGGCAATGCGGCGATCTACGATGCGCTGGCGCGTATGGCGCAGGATTGGTCGCTCCGCCTGCCGCTGATCGACGGCCAGGGCAACTTCGGTTCCGTCGACGGTGATCCACCGGCAGCCGAGCGCTACACCGAATGCCGCCTGCAGAAGGCCGCGCATTCGCTTCTCGACGATCTCGACAAGGAAACGGTCGACTTCCGCGACAACTACGACGGCACCCTGCAGGAACCGGCTGTCGTTCCGGCGAAGTTCCCGAACCTGCTCGTCAACGGCGCCGGCGGCATCGCCGTCGGCATGGCGACGAACATTCCGCCGCACAACCTGGTCGAGGTCATCAATGGCTGCATGGCGCTGATCGACAATCCAGCGATCGAACTGCCGGAACTGATGGAAATCATCCCGGGTCCGGATTTCCCGACCGGCGCGCTGATCCTCGGTCGTTCCGGCATCCGCTCGGCCTACGAGACCGGCCGCGGCTCAGTCATCATGCGCGGCCGCGCCCATATCGAGCCGATGCGCGGCGACCGCGAGCAGATCATCATCACCGAGATCCCGTTCCAGGTGAACAAGGCGACGATGATCGAGAAGATGGCCGAACTGGTGCGCGACAAGCGCATCGAGGGCATCTCGGACCTGCGCGACGAATCCGACCGTCAGGGCTATCGCGTCGTCGTCGAACTGAAGCGCGACGCCAATGCGGACGTTATCCTGAACCAGCTCTATCGCTACACGCCGCTGCAGACCTCGTTTGGCTGCAATATGGTGGCGCTGAACGGCGGCAAGCCGGAGCACATGACGCTGCTCGACATGCTCAGGGCGTTTGTTGCGTTCCGCGAAGAAGTCGTTAGCCGGCGTACGAAGTACCTGCTGCGCAAGGCGCGCGACCGAGCTCATGTGCTCGTCGGCCTCGCCATCGCAGTCGCCAACATCGACGAAATCATCAAGCTCATTCGCCATGCTCCGGATCCGCAGACGGCGCGCGAGCAGTTGATGGAGCGCCGCTGGCCGGCCCATGACGTCGAAAGCCTCATTCGCCTGATCGACGACCCGCGCCACCGCATCAACGAGGACGGTACCTACAACCTCTCGGAAGAGCAGGCCCGCGCCATCCTCGACCTTCGCCTGCAGCGCCTGACGGCACTCGGCCGCGATGAAATCGGCGACGAACTCAACAAGATCGGCGAGGAAATCAAGGATTACCTCGACATCCTGTCGTCGCGCCTGCGCATCATGACCATCGTCAAGGACGAACTCGTCGTCATCCGCGACGAGTTCGGCACCCCGCGCCGGTCCGAGATCATGGAAGGCGGCCCGGACATGGACGATGAGGATCTCATCGCCCGTGAAGACATGGTCGTGACCGTCTCGCATCTCGGATACATCAAGCGCGTGCCGCTGACGACCTACCGGGCGCAGCGCCGCGGCGGCAAGGGCCGCTCGGGCATGGCGACCAGGGACGAAGATTTCGTTACCCGGCTATTCGTTGCCAATACTCATACGCCGGTTCTGTTCTTCTCCTCGCGTGGCATCGTCTACAAGGAAAAGGTCTGGCGTCTGCCGATCGGCACGCCGCAATCGCGCGGCAAGGCGCTGATCAACATGCTGCCGCTGGAGCCCGGCGAACGCATCACCACGATCATGCCGCTGCCCGAGGACGAGGCGACCTGGGAAAACCTCGACGTCATGTTCTCGACGACCCGCGGCACGGTTCGCCGCAACAAGCTGTCGGACTTCGTCCAGGTCAACCGCAACGGCAAGATCGCGATGAAGCTCGAGGAAGAGGGGGACGAGATCCTCTCCGTCGATACGTGCACGGAGCATGACGATGTCATGCTGACGACAGCGCTCGGCCAGTGCATCCGCTTCCCGGTCGACGACGTGCGCGTCTTTGCCGGCCGCAACTCGATCGGCGTTCGTGGCATCAACCTCGGCGACGGCGACCGCATCATCTCGATGGCGATCCTTGGTCATGTCGATGCCGAACCATGGGAGCGCGCGGCCTATCTGAAGCGCGCTGCGGCGGAGCGTCGGGCGACGAACGGCGACGAGGAAGAAATCGCACTGGTCGGCGAGGAAGTCGCTGACGGCGGAGAGCTGTCGAACGAACGTTTTGAGGAGCTGAAGGCGCGCGAACAGTTCGTGCTGACGGTCTCGGAGAAGGGCTTCGGCAAGCGCTCCTCGTCCTATGATTTCCGCACCTCGGGTCGTGGCGGCAAGGGCATCCGCGCCACCGACACCTCGAAGACGACGGAAATTGGCGTGCTCGTCGCGGCCTTCCCGATCGAAGACAACGACCAGATCATGCTCGTCTCCGATGGCGGCCAGCTGATCCGCGTGCCGATCAATGGCGTCCGGCTCGCAAGCCGCGCCACCAAGGGCGTCACCATCTTCTCGACCGCCAAGGACGAGAAGGTCGTTTCGGTCGAGCGCATCAGCGAGCCGGAAAGCGACGAGGAGGAGGGCGAAGAGGCAGCCGTCGAGAACGGTGCGCCGGAAACGTCTGCCGAATCCGAAGGTTAACCGCCAAACAATCGAAACGCCTTGAAATCGAAAGCCCGCCATCCTGGCGGGCTTTTTCTATTGGGGTCGTCGTGTTGCCTCACCAATGACGCAAGCTTGCCGACACCGGCCGAGCCATGTTAGGCGCACGTCATGGAAAAGGTCCGCAACAGCAACGCTTCGATTATTCGCGCCATTCATCGAATGGTGGGTTGACGCGCGCTCCTTTTCTGAAAGCAGCAACCCGCCGCAAGGCGGGTTTTGTCCATCCGTCTTGCGCAACCAGGAGACGGACATGTCAGATCATGAACTGAAACAGGTTATCGAGGCTGCCGACCGTGCGATCACGGCGGAAGACTTCGGGAGTCTGATGGATTTCTACTCCGAAGACGCGACGCTCGTCATCAAACCGGGTCTCAACGCGACCGGAAAGTCCCAGATCCACAAGGCGTTCGTGGCGATCGCCGCCCATTTCAACAACCGGATGAAGGTCCGCCAGGGCGCGATGAAAGTGATCGAAGGCGGCGACACGGCCCTTGTCATCATGGAAACGGTGCTCGACACGATGAACCCGGAGGGCGACGAGGTCTCCATCGTGCGGCGAGCGACCTACGTCTTCCGCAAGACCGACGCCGGAAAATGGCTTTGCGTCATCGACAATTCCTACGGCACGACGCTGCTTGATGCCTAGTCTCGGTGCTCGGCGGACGGATCGCTGTCTTTGGCCGTGGGCGGGATACCGCGGATGTAGTCGCGCAGGCCCCTGGCGAGCGCATCGAATGTGACGCGGCAGCGCGGTGCGGTCTTCAGGTTCTCGTGCATCACCAGCCAGGTGTCGAGCTTCATCTCGAACAGGCCCGACAGCACGGGGAGAAGATCGGGGTCGCGCGCCGCCAATCCGTTCTGACAGATGCCGATGCCGAAGCCGGCGCGGATCGCGGCAAGTTGGGCAAGGTTGCTGTCGGCTTTCAGCGCAAAGCGTGCAGCCGGCAGCTCCGGCGAGCGGGCGATGATCGCCCGGATCGCCGCGGTCTCCCGGTCGTAGCCGATCAGGCTGTGATCGGCGAGATCGGTCAGCGCCCGCGGCATGCCGCGCCGCGCGATGTAACGGCGGTGGGCGTGAAAACTGATAGGAATGACACCGAGGTGCTTGGCGATCAGCGCATCCTGCGCCGGCGCGATCATACGCACCGCGATATCGGCCTCCTGGCGCAACAGGTCCTCGACCGTATCCGAGGCTGAGAGTTCGATCGTCAGCTGAGGATAGGCTTCGTGCAGGTCTGCGAGGATCGGCGGCAGGACCTCGATGCCGATGACTTCGCTCGCACTGATGCGCACCGTGCCACTGACCATATCGCGCTGGCCCGACGCGGCACGCAACAGCGCCGCCGATGTTGCGGAGAGCGTCTCGGCATAGGGCCTGAGCGCCAGTGCTGCATCGGTCGGCAGGAGGCCGTGCGGAGAGCGCACGAACAGCGGATAACCGAGTACCGTTTCCATTGCGTCCACGTGTCGACCGACGGTCGGCTGCGTCAAGCCTAGCTCGCGGGCGGCCGCCGACAGCGATCCCTCCTGCAGCACCGAGAGAAACGTCCTGTAGAAGTCCCAGCTCAAATCCATCTTGCTCATCTATTTCAGTATATCCGATCAAATCTTTTCGGTAATTCCGTTTAGCCAGTCGATGCGCGATCCTGCCTTTATCGAGATGGATGGAGCATGACATGACCGAGATGCAGCAAAGAACAAGGGTAGCGCTAGTCCTTGGCGCCACGGGCGGCATTGGCGGCGCGGTTGCGCGCGAGCTTAACAAGCGCGGCTGGCAGGTGCGCGCCTTGAACCGCAACGCGGAGAAGGCGGCAAAGGCCGAGCCTGCATTCGACTGGCGGCAGGGTGACGCCATGAACGCACGCGACGTTCGCGCCGCAGCGGAAGGAGCCAATCTGATCGTGCACGCCGTCAATCCGCCCGGCTACCGCAACTGGGGCACCCTGGTGCTGCCGATGCTCGACAGCACGATTGCCGCGGCGAAAGCGGTCGGGGCCCGTGTCCTGCTGCCTGGAACGATCTACAATTTCGGCCGCGACGCCTTTCCAATCCTGAACGAGGACGCACCGCAAAATCCGGATACCGAGAAGGGCCTGATCCGCAAGGAGATGGAGCGTCGCCTGAAAGATGCGTCAGAGACAGGCGTCGGCGTGATCATCGTCAGGGCGGGCGACTTCTTCGGACCGGGTGCCGCCAACAACTGGTTCTCGCAAGGGCTGGTAAAACCCGGAAAACCGGTGACGACGATTTCCTACCCCGGCCGTGAAGGGATCGCGCACCAGTGGGCCTATCTACCTGATGTCGCGGAGATCATGGTCCGCCTCGTCGAACGCGCCGAAAGCCTACCGCGCTTTGGGGTCTACCACATGCGCGGCTTCCTCGATCGGAACGGTACGGAGATGGTTGCGGCGATCCGCCGTGCCCTCGGAAAACCGGGCGTGCCAGTGCGGTCCTTCCCGTGGTGGCTGATCGGCCTGGCTTCGCCCTTCGTCCCACTCTTCCGGGAGCTGCGTAAAATGCGCTACGTTTGGCGCGAGCCTCTGAGAATGCCGAACGAGCGGCTGCTGGCAGTTCTCGGCGAAGAACCGCATACGCCGATCGACGAGGCGGTCGCAACGACCCTCAAGGGGCTTGGTTGCATGCCGAAAGAGATAGCCACCAGGGCAACAACCGCTGGCCGCATGCCTGCGTAGCTCGACGAGGAACGACCGGGCGCCGCCCGATACGGCTGGCGGCGCGGGGACCGTCAGTTCTTGAAGACAAGGCAGGCGCCGCCGCTCTTGCGAATGGTGGCGCAAAGCTTGTTTGCTTCCTCTTGTGTGTCGCGGCCGATGCGGGCGGCGTAGCGGATCCTCAGGCCGAAACTAGCATTGCGCTCCTTAAGCAGAAGCGCCTTTTCGCTGCGGATTGGTTCCGGAAGACGCTTGACCGCGCTGACGAACAGTCGCTGGGCAACGGACTTTTGGAAATGCGCGGCGAGTTGCACGCCCCAGGGCGCCCATTCGGCTTCGTCGATCACCTCGATGTCGCGAAGGTTGCGGGTGCTGGCGAGCGCCACGCAGCCATCGAGGAAGGTCTTGCCCTTGTCGAGCGTCATGTCGAGCGCCTTTGGCGGATTGTCGCGCCAGTCCTCGACGCTGTAGGCGGTGATCGCGAGCACGTAGTTGCGCGTTTCGGCCGGCAGCCAATCGACCTCGAGGAAGCGTTCCAGCCCGTTCTCGCCGGCATTGTAGGCGGCGGCAGCAAAGCCGAGGTTGCCATAGCGCGACTTGAGTTCGTTCAGATATTCCGCCGACTTGCCGAGCGCCTCGACGACATCGAAGCTGTTGTTGAGCCCCCGCATCTTCGCCGTTCCCGGCATGAACTGCGCGATGCCTTCCGCGCCCTTGGGGCTGACTGCGTTTGGCCGGAACAGGCTTTCGCGCCAGATCAGGCGGGCAAAGAAGGCTGCTGGCAGGCCGTTGGCGGCCGCATAGTGGTCGATCACGCCGCAGATGTCGCGGGCGAAATTCTCCTTGCTGATGCAGAGTGCCTTTGCGGGATCGGTCACCGATCGACCGGAATAGACGCATTTCGGCTGTGGGACGAGATCGTCGATACGAGCCGTCGCGGGGAGCGCGCTCAATGCCGAACAGCTGGCAGCCAGCACCAGTGCCGCTCTCGCGACACGTGCCCAGGCGCTCGATCTGACCTTCCGCCGAAGACCCACGTCAAAAATATTTCCAGAAAAAGTCCTTGAGGGTTCATAGCATCTCCGGTCGCCTCGACAAACGGCATTGTCGAGGCGGGCGTCGGGGCCTAGCGCGGAGAGCCAGTCGGCAGCACAAGTTGCATGAATGTCAGATCGAGCCAGCGACCGAACTTCGTTCCAACCTCGCGCATGCGGCCGGTGTCGACGAAGCCCAGCTGGGCATGAAGGCGGATCGAGGCAGTGTTCTCCGACTCGATACCCGCGACCATCACATGCTTGCCCAGCTGTTCGGCCTCGGCGATCAACGCGACCATGAGTTTCCGGCCAATGCCGCCACCGCGGCAATCCTTGTGGACATAGACGGAATGCTCGACCGTGTGGCGATAGCCATCAAAGGCGCGCCAATCGCCAAAGGACGCATAACCGACGACATCACCCTCCGCGGAGACTGCCACCAGTACCGGATAGCCCGCGTCCGCACGGGCCTTCAGCCAGGCCGTTCGATTGGCGACATCGACCAGGGTCTCGTTCCAGATTGCCGTCGTGTTGGCCACGGCGTCGTTGTAGATCTCGCAGATGACTGGCAGATCGTCTTGGATGGCCGCCCTGATCAGCATGCTTGCTCCTCACATTCATTCACTATATGACTACAACATGGATACTAAAGTAGACAGTCTAGATCAACGGCTCAGTGAACGAATTCGTCTCGAAAGGGAGGCGCGTGGCTGGTCGCTGAGCGAACTCTCAGAGCGCTCAGGCGTCTCGCGCGCGATGATTCACAAGGTTGAGCGGGGCGACAGTAGCCCGACGGCGACACTGCTTGCAAAGCTCGCCGGCGCGTTCGGGCTGACCATGTCCAGCCTGATCGCGCGCGCGGAGATGAGCCAGGGCAGGCTGTCGCGACGCCAGGATCAGGCGGTGTGGCGAGATCCGCAGACCGGATATCTCCGGCGCCACGTCTCGCCGATGTCGGACCTGCCGCTTGAACTCGTGGAGATCGAGCTTCCGGCAGGCGCCGACGTACCAATCCCGGCATCTGCCTACGCACTTCATCGTCGCTGGATATGGGTGAAGCAGGGCAGCCTGACCTTCGTCGAAGGCCTTGAGACTCATGCGCTCGGCGAGGGGGATTGCCTGGAGCTTGGCCCGCCGCAGGATTGCGTTTTCCGCAATGCCAGCGGCGAGACCTGTATCTATGCCGTCGTCCTGTTGCGGACAGGCTGAACCTAGTCGAGTTCGGCGATGGCGATCCGAGCCATCGTCAGGTCGCTTTCGACGCCAAAATCATCACCGTCCTCCAGGAACCAGGCGGCGGAAAGCCCAGCATAGGCAAGCACCCAATTGAGGATGCGGCGCGGGTGAAGGCCCGTCTCCTCGGCAACGATGGGCAGATGCCGCTGCAGCCGGCCCGGCGCTGTGACGAGAGGCAGTTCCGGATTGCAGAAGAGGTTCGCATAGTCGTAGCCGCGATCGCCGAGCACACGCTTCGGATCGATCGCCAGCCAGCCACGGTCGCCGAAATCGAGGATGTTGGCGTGGTGGACGTCGCCGTGCAGCACCACCGGCGGCTCGGGATCGGCAAACAGGCTTTTCGCCGCCTCGAACGCGCGCGAAAAAATGCCACCTTGAGCGGGTGCCGTCGCCTCGAGTGAAGCGAACCATTTGTCGAGTGGGACGAGATCGGCCGGAACCGGTGTCGGGCGCGGCGCATGAAGCTCGGCCACAGTGCGGCAGATGATGCGCGTCGCGTCTTCATCACTTCCCGTCATCGCCATATGGAACAGGTTGCGCTGGCTGTCCGCGCGCTCCATGAGAACGGCATCGCCGTCGGATTCATAGACTTTTGCGGCGCCTTTCCCGTTCCAGTAAAGCAGTGGCAGGCGGCCATATTTCTCTTCCGGATCCTGCGCGACCTTGAGCATCGCCGACTGGTTGCGATAGCGGACGGGATGAAGATGGCTGGAGGGCGTGACGATGATTTCGCCGTCCGGCTGCAATGACCATTTTTCAAAATATGCAGAAAACATAAGGCGTTAGTTCCCAAAGGACAAATGCCCCGCCGAGGTGGAGGGGCATTGGCCATGTGGGAGCGTCAGGCAACCTGTTCAAGGGCCGGATAATCGGTATACCCCTTGGCGCCGCCACCATAGAAGGTCGCCTGGTCCGGCGTATTGAGCGGCGCGTCGAGCTTCAACCGCTCGACAAGATCCGGATTGGCAATGTACGACTTGCCGAAAGCGACGAGGTCTGCTTCGCCGTCCTTGATCGTCTTCACCGCCAGCGCCCTGTCATAACCGTTGTTGGTCATCCAGGCCGCCTTGCCACCGGCTGCAACATAGGTGGAACGCAGCGCGTCATAATCGAATGGCCGGTCACCCTGCTGGTGATCACGCGGGCCGCCCGTCGCGCCTTCGATGATGTGGATATAGGCGAGGGGATAGCGCGCAAGGTTCTTGACCACGTAACCAAACACCGGCTGCGGCTCCGGATCGAAGGCGTCGTTGGCAGGCGTCACGGGCGAAAGACGGATGCCGACGCGGCCTGCGCCGACTTCCTGCGTCACCGCATCCATGACCTCGAACAGGAACCGGGCACGGTTCTCGATCGAACCGCCATAGGCATCCGTACGAAGGTTCGAGCCGGAACGAAGGAACTGGTCGATGAGATAACCGTTGGCCGCATGGATCTCGATGCCATCGAAACCGGCGTCGATCGCAGCCCGCGCAGCCTTGCGGTAGTCCTCGACGATCGATCCGATCTCGCCGATTTGCAGCGCGTGCGGCTCGGAGGTTTCAGCAAAGGAGCCGGTGCCATCCGCATTGATCAGATAGGTCTTGGACTTGGCGCGGATTGCAGAGGGCGCAACCGGCTTCTGACCGTCAGGCTGCAGCGAATTGTGCGAGATCCGGCCGACATGCCACATCTGGACGACGATCCGGCCACCCCTGGCGTGCACCGCATCCGTCACCTTGCGCCAACCTTCGAGCGCCTCCGGCGTATAGAGACCGGGCACGTCGGCGTAGCCCTGGCCCTGCTGGGTGATCGCCGTGCCCTCAGATATCAGCAGGCCGGCTGTCGCGCGCTGTTCGTAATAGGTGACGTTCAGAGTGTTCGGAACGGCCCCGGGAGAACGGTTGCGGGTCAAGGGCGCCATGACGATGCGGTTCTTCAGCGCGATGTCACCGATGGTGATGGGGTCGAAAAGCGAGGCCATGGGAGGTCCTTTCATGGAGGTCTGCTTGGGAGGAGTGGTTCGGCTCAGAGGTCGCCGATGCTCTTGAGGAAGGCGGCGATCGTCTCTTCGTCGCGGCGGTAGAAGATCCATTGGCCAACCTTGCGGGTTGTCACGAGGCCGGCGCGCTGAAGCACGGCGAGATGCGAGGAAACGGTCGACTGCGACAGGCCGCAGCGTTCGAACTGGCCGGCGCATACGCCGAGATCGAGCGGATGCTCCTGTGTCGGGAAATGACGCTGGGGCTCTTTCAGCCAGGCGAGGATGTTCACCCGCACTGGGTGGGCAAGCGCCTTCAATATCTCGTCTCTGTCCATCGTATATCGCTATATCGTGTTTTACCGATACATGTATCGCTCAAACACGATATTCAAATCACAAGACCGTGAGCACCAGGAAGGCAAAAAAAGAGGGCCTCAAGAAAACTTGGGCCCTTGTAGTTGTGAAGGTAATGAGAACCTCCAGAGGGGAACAGCTAATGCGGTGGCGGGGAGGAGAAGCCACCAAGAATGCATCAGCTGCATTTTAATATGGGAAGCGAAGCATCGGCTTTCAATAGCCAGCTGTGATTTTCGTCACGGTTCGCCTGTATCTAACAGTAGACAAAAAAAGAGGGCCACAAGATGACTTGGGCCCTTATAAGTTGTGAAGGTAATTAAACCTCCAGAGGGGAACAGCTGCTGCGGTGGCACTGGGAGGAGAAGCCACCAAAGATGCATCAGCTGAGTTTGGTATGCTGCTTTTTTGGGCGTGCAGCAATCATTTAATATGCATGACAGCCATGCCATGTGCGCATCCCTGCCCATTTCTGCATCGCGCAGCAAAAATGCGCCGCACAACGATGGGGGCGCATTCTAAATATCACATCGAAAACAGATGGTTATAAACCCATCCCAGAAATGCTCACAAAAAGAGCATTTGCCAACTTGGCATCAGAAGTTCCAGTTCCGGGCCTTGGCGACGATGTAGTCACGGAAGACCTTGAGCTTCGCGGCGTTCTTCATCTCGTCGGGATAGCAGAAATAGGTATCGAAGGACGGGATGTCGGCGCTGATCGGCAGCTGGATGAGGCCAGGATCACGACCGACGATATAGTCAGGCAGCATGGCGACGCCGATGCCCAGCAGGCAGGCGCGCTTGATCGAGGTCTGGCTGTTGATCTGCAGGTGCGAGACGCGCGGATTGTCGGAATCGCGGCCGGCGATTTCGAGCCAGTTGACGTCGAGCAGATAGTTCGGCGCCGGCTCGCCAAAGGTGATGATGCGATGGTTGTCGAGATCTTCGACCGACTGCGGCTCGCCGTATTTGTTGATGTAGGAGGGTGCTGCATAGACGTGCATGTGCACCGTGAACAGCTTGCGCTGGATCAGGTCCGACTGTTGCGGCTGGCGCAGGCGGATGGCGCAGTCCGCGTGGCGCATGTTCACGTCGAGTTCTTCGTTGTCGAGGATGAGCTGAACCTGCACATCCGGGTGCAGCGACATAAACTCCTGGATCTTGTCGGTGAGCCAGCCCTGGCCAAGGCCAACGGTGGTGGTGATGCGCAGTTTGCCGCTCGGCTTGTCGGTGGTTTCGCTCAGCTGGACCTTGACGCTTTCGAGCTTCATCAGCACTTCGTGCGCGGTGCGATAGAGGATCTCGCCCTGTTCGGTGAGAATCAGGCCACGTGCATGGCGGTGGAACAGCTTGATGCCGACGTCCTGCTCTAGCGAGCTCACCTGCCGGCTGATTGCCGATTGCGAAAGATGGAGCTTGTCTGCCGCATGCGTGAACGACCCTGCCTCGGCCGCCGCGTGAAAAATGCGCAGTTTGTCCCAGTCCAGCGACATGAAGTCCCCCATAAGAAACCACTCCGGAAGACGGGGTCCTGTCTTCCGGGCGTGGCTGATGCATCTGTTCCCACACGGGCGAGGTGCCTTGGCGGCACCACTCCGATTCGCAGCTTCTATTCGGCTGCAATTGCGACGGGCATATGACCCGCCAGGTATTTCTCGGCCTCAAGCGCTGCCATGCAGCCCATGCCGGCCGCCGTCACCGCCTGACGATAGATGTCGTCCGTCACGTCGCCTGCGGCAAAAACGCCGGGCACGTCGGTCGCCGTCGAATCGGCCGCGGTCCACAGATAACCGTTGGACTTTTGCCGAAGCTTGCCTTTGAAAAGTTCTACCGCCGGGGCATGACCGATCGCAACGAAGACACCGTCGGTGACCATGTCCTGGGTTTCGCCGGTCTTGGTGTTGCGCAGCTTCACGCCGTTGACGGAAGCCGGCATCGGCGGCTTGGCCGGAGCGCCCAGATACTCGACGACCTCATGGTCCCAGATCACCTTGACGTTCGGCTTGGCGAACAGGCGTTCCTGCAGGATCTTTTCGGCGCGGAAGGAATCGCGCCGGTGCACGACGGTGACCGTCTTGGCAAGGTTCGACAGATACAGCGCTTCCTCGACGGCCGAGTTGCCGCCGCCGACGACGATAACGTCCTTGTTGCGGTAGAAGAAGCCGTCGCAGGTGGCGCAGGCCGAGACTCCGAAGCCCATGAAGGTCGGCTCGGTCTCGATGCCGAGCCACTTTGCCTTGGCGCCGGTGGCGATGATCAAGGCATCGGCCGTCCAGTCGTTACCGCTGTCGGTCTTGATGCGGAACGGGCGCACGGACAGATCGACGTCGGTCACGAGATCGTTGACGATCTCGGCGCCGACATGGGTCGCCTGCTTCAGCATCTGCTCCATCATCCAGGGACCCTGGACCGGATCGGCATAGCCCGGATAGTTCTCCACGTCCGTGGTGATCATCAATTGGCCGCCCTGTTCCATGCCGGCGATCAGAACCGGCTCAAGCATGGCGCGCGCCGTATAGATGGCGGCCGTATAACCGGCCGGGCCGGAGCCGATGATCAGCACTTTCACGTGACGGGCAGTCATAGTCTTGTCCTTCGTTCACGGGGAGAGGGAAGGCTCTCGTCCGATTCCATTGCGTCAATGGGAAATAGTTCCATAGTTTAGGGATTCCCTGCCATGACTTTCAAGGGCGTCAGCCCTGATACACACAAGTGCTTGAGCGCCAAATCTAGTTTTGCCACCAGATGACGCGTTTGTGCACCAGGTTCGGCCGACGATCATACTGCCCAAGTCTCGTGCCTGGGCGTTCTGGGGGCGGCGAATGCTCCGTGCAATGGCGCGACGCACGTCACTTCGGGCAGTGTGCGCCGCTATTTGTATCCCGATCGGTGTCGGCAACGCCATTTTCCCGCGAATAGTCGGCGGGACTGCTTGTTGTCCAGCGGGTTTGACGATATTTCACGCGGATTCACTTTGCTGGAGAAGCATATGGGGTTGAATGCCGGCCGTGCTTGGTTCCATCGCGAACGCGCTGCGCTCGGCCACGCACCGACTCGAGACGACCTCACCCTTGGGGAGCGCGCCTTGCCGACAATCTCGATCGAGATGGTCGCGGCTGCGCCGGGATAGGGAACGTAGCGGTCAACGTCGCCGACCATCAAGGCCTGCCCAACCATCAGCAGATACAAGATTTCGACTTTGCCCTCACGCACAAAGTCACCACGCAAAAAGGACGAACGTTCATGACGAAACAAGTCGAGCTCGACGCAATCGATCTCAAGATCCTTCGCGAGCTCCAGCGTGATGGCCGGATGACCAATGTCGATCTCGCCCAAAGGGTGGGCATCTCCGCGCCGCCCTGCCTCAGGCGCGTGCGCAAGCTCGAAGAAACCGGCGTGATCAAGGGCTACCATGCCCTCCTGAACGCACCGACGCTCGGTTTCGATCTGGTCGCCTTCTGCATGGTGGGCCTGAAGCGCCAGTCGGAAGCCGACCTCAAGGCGTTCTCGGCAGCCACCGCAGAATGGCAGATCGTCCGTCAGGCCTGGACCGTTTCCGGCGAAAGCGACTTTCTTTTGCATTGTGTCGCCGAGAACCTGACAACTTTCCAGGATTTCGTCATCGAAGTGCTGACGGCCAACGAACGGGTCGACACGGTGCGCACGATGCTGACCATTCGCCAGGTCAAGGATATCGGCCTCGTTCAGATCTAGGGCCCGCCCATGAGCAAGCTTCCGCTTTCCGCCTTCATCATCTGCCAGAACGAAGAAGCCTACCTCGGCAATTGCATCGAGAGCCTCGAACAATGCGCGGAAATCGTCATTGTCGACTCTGGTTCGACCGACGGTACGCCGGCGCTCGTGCAATCCTACATCGACAAGGGATGGCCGATCCGTTTCCTGCATGAGCCGTGGCGCGGTTATGCCGGCCAAAAGCAGTTCGCGCTCGATCAATGCACGCAGCCCTGGTGCCTCAACATCGATTCCGACGAGCGTCTAGACGAACCGCTGAAGGCGCTGCTGCCATCGCTGCTCGACGCCCCGGTGGAGACCGTCGGCTGGCGTGTCGCCCGCAGGCCCTATCTGATCGGCTACGGCTACACGCCCGAGCGCGTGCATGAACGGCGGAACCTCAGGCTGATCCGCCAGGGCAGGGGGCGTTACGACCTCAATCAGAAGGTCCATGAGGGAATCGTTCCGGACGGCGCCGTCGCTGCCGCACGCAAGGGAAGCCTGTTGCACTACCGGCCGCTGATCATCGACGAGCAGATCCTCAAGGAAAACAAGTATTCAACGCTCAAGGCAGACCAGCAGTTTGCGGCCGGCAAGTCCGCGCGCCCTTACAAGATGCTGTTCAGCCCGCCGCTCTATTTCTACCGGCTCTACTTCCGCAACGGCCTTTGGCGCTGCGGTTTTCCGGGTTTCATCGAAGCGATGACGGGGGCAGTCTATTCCTTCCTCACCGCCGCCAAGATCTATCAGAGGCACGCGCTGAAGCGCCGTCCGAACCATGACGACATGGATCGGCGCCAGACCAGCCCGTGAGGTTCCCATGAAAGTCATGCATTTCCACTTCGGCAAGGATGGCGGCGCGGAGCGCTTCTTCGTTCATCTGGTGAATGCGCTTGGCGAGCGCGGCGTCGAGCAGACCTCCGTCATCCGGCCGGGGCGCATCTGGCGGAAGGACATCGAGGGCGCGACGCGCATCATCGAAAGCAATTTTCGTAACCTGTCGCTTGACCGGATCCTGCTGCCGATGAAAGTCAGCAGCATGGCGCGCCGCGAGAAGCCGGACGCGCTGTTCGCCTGGATGCCGCGCGCCAGCCGTCTCATGCCGAACTACAAGGGCTGCATCAAGATCTCCCGCCTCGGCGACTATCCGCTGCGCCTCGACTATTTCCGCAACACCGATTGCCTCGTCTGCAACACGCCGGGGATCGCCGAGCATGTGCGCAAGATCGGCTGGAAGCGCGATGTCGAAGTCATCTCCAACTTCACCGGTACTGAGCGCGTCGCGCCGGTCAACCGCGCGACGCTCCACACACCCGAGAACGCGCCGGTCATCATGTCGATGGGTCGCTTCGTCCCGCGCAAAGGCTTCCATACGTTGATCCAGGCGATCGCCAAGGTGCCGGACGCCTATCTCTGGCTGGTCGGCGACGGCGAAGAACGCGCAAACCTGGAGAAGCTGGCGTCCGATCTCGGCGTATCGAAGCGCGTGCGCTTTGCCGGCTGGCAGAAGGATACGCGGCCATTTCTCGCCGCCTCGGACATTTTCGTCATGGCATCGAGCCATGAGCCGCTCGGCAACGTGATCCTCGAGGCCTGGGCCCAGGGCACGCCTGTCGTGTCCAGCCGCTCGGAAGGGCCGCAATGGTTCATGCGTGACGGCGAAAACGGGCTGATGGTCGATATCGGCGATGCTGACGGCTTCGCCCAGGCAATCGACCGTATTGCCAGCGACACGTCGCTCGGCGAACGCCTTGCCGAACGCGGCCACGAGACCCTGATGAACCAGTTCTCGAAGCAGGCGATCACCGACGCCTATCTGAAGCTCTTCGCCTCCAAGCGCTGAGACAATCTCGATCGCGCGGCTGCCATCACAGATGGCAGCCGGTCAGAAGCGCATCAGACGCTCGTAGACGGCGTTGATCGCCCGGGCCTCGCCCTCGATCGCGAAGGAAGCAGACGTCAGTCCCAGGCCGTTGGCGCCTGCCATCGTGCGGCGGCGATCGTCGTCCATGAAGCCGGCGGCCGCTTCAACCATCGCCTGCAGGTCGTTAGCTGCAATGACGGTGCCCGTTTCCTGCTCGCCAACGACGACCAGCTCCGAAAACGCACCGACATCGGTCGCGACAACAGGCACAGCGGTCGCCATCGCTTCCAGGGGCGTCAGGCCAAACCCCTCCCAGCGCTGCGGCGCGATGAAAAGATCGAGCGCGCGGTACCAGTCGGGAATGTTGGTGTGTTCTCCGACGAAACGGATGCGGTCCGTCAGGCCCGCCTTTGCGACCCGTTCCTTCAGTTCGTTCTCGAACGCCACGTGCGGGCCGGTCGCACGCCCGGCGACGATCGCGCTCCAGCCTGGCCGGCAGGGCAAAAGCGCAATCATGCTGTCGACGAAGAGATCGGTACCCTTCTGCTTACGAACGCGACCGAAGCAGCCGACATATTTCTGCGCGGGGTCGAGCCCGAGCGCCGACTTGGCGGCGACCGCATCCGCCGGAGGCTGGAAGCGCTTGGTGTCAATGCCATGTAGGATGACCGTGTTCGGCACCTTGAGATAGGCGGCCGTCTTGCCGCTCGTGGCGATCACCGCATCCATCCTGGAGATCAGGAACTTGCTCCAGCCGGTATGGCGGCGCTGCGACGCGGAGGTAAAGACGATCTTCAGCTTCATGCCCAGGAGATCGCGCAGAACAATCGCCGGCAGCATCTCGACATTGCGACGCGCGTGCCAGACCCGACAGGGCCGGCCATCCGGGGCGCTCCACAAACGCAGAAGATCGCGGAAGCGGATCGAGGGCAGAGTGTCCGGCAGCCCAAGACCAAGCACGGCGACCTTCTCACCCAGCGCGCGCTGGATTGGAATCAACTGGATGATGGTGGACGTCACGCCCGAGAGACGGCGCTTGAAATTGGGAGCGATGACCTCGACGTTCCGGATATCGGCCACGAAAGCGCACTCCTTGCGCGAGCAATGATCGTCTTTTGGAAAGAGAGAAACGGGGCGAAGGGAGGCTTCGCCCCTGCTGGGGCTGATCAGCCCCAGTTGACCGCGAGAATTTCGTAGGCCTTGGAACCGCCGGGGGCGTTCACTTCGATGGAATCGCCGACTTCCTTGCCGATCAGGGCGCGGGCGATCGGGGACGAGATCGAGATGCGGCCGGCCTTCACGTCGGCTTCCTGGTCGCCGACGATCTGATAGGTCTTTTCTTCTTCGGTGTCTTCGTCGACGAGCTTGACCTTGGCACCGAACTTGATCTTGGAGCCGGACATCTTCGTGAGATCAATGACTTCCGCGCGGGCGATCAAGTCTTCGAGCTCGGTGATGCGGCCCTCATTGTGGCTCTGCGCTTCCTTGGCAGCGTGGTACTCGGCATTTTCCGACAGGTCGCCATGTGCACGGGCTTCGGCAATAGCCTCGATGATTCGCGGTCGTTCTTCCTGCTGGCGCCAGCGCAGCTCCTCCTGCAGGTTGACGAATCCGCCCTGTGTCATCGGCACTTTTTCGACCATTTCAATGTCCTTCATCAAGCACGAGGCGCCGCCCTTGGGGCGGCGCCAACGCAAAAGAAAACGGTCTCCGGCGCGCGAGCACCGGAACCGTCCGAAACTTCGAACCTTCGTTATAGCAGAAACGGAAGCGCGAAAGCCAGATATTTCGCCACCATCCACCGAAGGCAACAAACGGTCCGCAACTTGTAGACGAACGAAACCGGTGGCAAGTTTTTTCAGAAACCGCTTTACCTCAACAGCGCTTCAGGTCGTATCAGAGTTGCTCCCGCAAAATATCAATGAGGAAGCATGACCCATGGATTTCGCCAAGGACGACAACATCAGGGCAGACCTGGACGCACCGCCGCAGGAGGATGGCCGCTGGAGCGAACTGCTTAGGCCGAACTATCTGGCGGCGACCGTCACGCTCTGCCTCGGGGTCGCGCTCTTTGCCTTCAATGAGTTTTTCATTGCGACCGCACTGCCGACGGCCGTCTCCGAGATCGGCGGGGCCACGCTGCTTTCCTGGGCGGTCACGCTCTATCTCGTCTTCGCCATTCTCGGCGGCGCGATTGCCGCGAATCTCAAGACAAGATTCGGCGCACGCGGCACGCTGATTACCGCCGCCATCGTCTTTGTCGCCGGGACCATGATCGCGACGACCGCGGGCAGCATGCCGCAGGTGCTTGCCGGCCGAATCTTTCAGGGTTTCGGCGAAGGAATCATAGCCGCGGTTTGTTACGCATTGATTCCCGAGCTCTTCCCGCCGCGACTGGTACCGAAGATCTTTGGAGCCGAAGCCATCGTCTGGGCAACGGCTGCCTTCGGCGGTCCCCTCGTTTCCGGATTTCTCACAGAGCATTGGTCCTGGCGAGCGGCCTTCGGCGTCAACATTCCGGCAGCCGCAATCTTCGTCGTGTTTGTCCTCGCGATCGTGCCGGCACAGAAGGTTGCGGCCAGCACATCCCGTCCGATCCCGCTGCTGCGGCTGATCATCGTCGGCACCGGCATTTTGCTGATCTCGGTGTCGACCACGGCCGCAAGTGTTCCCTTGATGATCGCCGCGCTGGCAACGGCTCTGACAATCCTCTGGGCGGTGGTCCAGGCTGACCGGCGTGCGGAGCACTCGATCCTGCCTGCCGGCGCCTTCGCGTTGACAAAACCGCTCGGCACCGGCCTTTGGGTCGTGTTGCTGATGCCGCTGGCGCAGGCGTCCGGCTCGATCTACCTCATCTACGGACTGCAGCACGTGTGGGACTTCAGCCCGACGGCTGCCGGTTTCTCCGGTGCGCTGATGGCGATCTCATGGAGCTTTACCGCAATCCTCGTTGCGAGCCTTCGCTCATACGACCTGCGTGTGAAACTGATCCCGTTGGGGCCGGCGCTTCTGAGCCTCGGACTTGCCGGCCTGACGGTCGCGATGGCCATCGACGAATTCCGGCTGGTCTTCCCGAGCCAGATCGCGGTCGGCGCCGGCTTCGGCATCTCCTGGGGTACGCTCAGCCAGTTGATGATGGATGTGTCGCCACACAAGGAGCGCGACAAGACGTCGGCGTTCCTGCCGACGCTGCAATCGGCCGGCTACGCCATTGGCGCCGCAATCTGCGGACTGACGGCAAATCTCCGCGGCTTCGACGAGAAGGCAAGTGTTGCGACGATGCATGGCGCGTTGTTCACCGTCTTCGTCGTCGCGTCCGTGATCTCAACGGCATCGCTCTATTTCGGCCTCAGAACCGTGCGGCTTGCCGCCAAACGATCGCGGCCCGGCCAAGGCGGAGCGACGCTCGGCGCGTTCGCCGGAGACTAGAGCGCGGTACGGTCAATGGCGCACTAGGCAGCCGCGTGGAGTGGCGCACCGACCTGTCGGCGCCCAAGCAGCGCGCGCTGCTCGCCACCGCGGCCAATCGACGGAACGATCGTCGCGAGCAGTCTGCGATTGCTGGAGAAAACCTCGACCTTCAGGGATCCATAGTCCGCATCGCGGCCGATCTTGTCGGCGATGCGCTGGCCGTAATAGAGGGCCGAACCCTCATCGAAATGGATGATGCCGTCCTCGTCGACGAAGTGCTCGTCACCCCAATGCAAATCGAAGAAATAGAGTTGCACGATCTTGCCCCGTAGCGCGCCCACCGGAGGCCCCTCCGATCCCTAAGCGCAGACATATTGGAGCATGGTGCGGACGAACGCAGCCTGAACCGCCCATTCATGCTGCATTCAGCCGGACGGAGTGGACGAAAGCGCCGGTCACAAGCGTCCGCTGCAAATGGAAGCGGCGCGTGAGATCAAAACGCGCCGCGCGTCGGATCAGGCCGTGAAGTAGCTCTGCAGCGGACGCACTTCGAGGCTGCCGGCCTTCAATGCCTTGATCGCGTGCGCTGCCGCTTCGGCGCCGGCCATCGTCGTGTAGTAGGGCACCTTCTGCATCAGTGTCGCGCGACGCAGCGACTTCGAGTCCGAGATCGCCTTGTTGCTGTCGGTGGTGTTGAACACGAGCTGGACCTGGCGGTTGCGGATAGCATCCTCGACGTGCGGCCGGCCTTCCTGGACCTTGTTGACCTTGGAGGCGGCAATGCCGTGTTCACCAAGGAAGCGGGCCGTGCCACCGGTGGCCATGACCTTGAAGCCGATGTCGACGAGGATGCGGATCGCCGGAAGAACCCGGGTCTTGTCTTCGTCGCGCACCGAAACGAATACCGTTCCATCGCGCGGCAGGTCGACGCCGGCGCCGAGCTGCGACTTGGCGAAGGCGAGCGCATAGTCGGTATCGAGACCGATAACTTCGCCGGTCGATCGCATTTCCGGACCGAGCAGTGTATCGACACCCGGGAAGCGGGCGAAGGGGAATACGGCTTCCTTGACGGCGATGTGCTTCAGGTTGCGCGGATCGGGCTTTTCGCCGTAGGCCGCGATCGCGACATCAAGTGCTTCGCCGGCCATGACGCGGGCTGCGATCTTGGCGATCGGCGCGCCGATCGTCTTGGCAACGAAGGGCACGGTACGCGATGCGCGCGGGTTGACTTCGAGCACGTAGATCGTGCCGTCCTTGATGGCGAACTGCACGTTCATCAGGCCGCCGACATTGAGTGCCTTGGCAAGGGCTGCCGTCTGGCGCTCGAGTTCGTCGACCATGGCAGTATCGAGCGTGTGCACCGGCAGAGAGCAGGCGCTGTCGCCCGAATGGATGCCGGCCTCCTCGATGTGCTCCATGATGCCCGAGACGAACACATCCTTGCCGTCGCAGAGGCAATCGACATCCACTTCGGTGGCGTTCGTCAGGTAGCTGTCGAACAGCAGCGGGTTCTTGCCGAGCAGCGTGTTGATCTGGCCGGTCTTGTCGTTCGGGTAGCGCTGCTTGATGTCTTCAGGAACGAGGCCCGGTACCGTGTCGAGCAGATAGTTCTGCAGCATGCTTTCCGAATGGATGATCTGCATCGCGCGGCCGCCGAGAACGTAGGACGGGCGCACGACCAGCGGGAAGCCGATTTCGGCAGCGACAAGGCGGGCCTGTTCGACCGAATAGGCAATGCCGTTGTTCGGCTGGTTCAGGTCGAGCTTCATCAGCAGCTTCTGGAAGCGGTCGCGGTCTTCGGCGAGGTCGATCGCGTCCGGCGCCGTACCGAGGATCGGGATGCCGTTCTTTTCCAGCGCTTCGGCGAGCTTCAGCGGCGTCTGGCCACCGAACTGCACGATG